>JAYTQA010000452.1:0-2595 GCA_043746955.1 bacterium
CGTGCAAGGCATTGGTCAGGCGCTGCTGGAGCATGGGGTTTACGACGAAAACGGCCAGCTGATTTCCGGCAGCTACATGGATTACACCATGCCGCGCGCCGATGATGTGCCGTTCGTGCTGGTCGACCATTCCTGCATCACGCCGTGCAGTCACAACAAGCTGGGCGTGAAGGGCTGTGGCGAGGCGGGGGCGATTGGCTCACCTCCGGCGGTGGTCAACGCCGTGCTGGATGCGCTGAACCGGGCGGGCCACAAGGTTGCCCATATTGACATGCCCCTGACGCCGTCGCGCGTTTGGGCGGCGATGAACGTGTAAGGGGGACGGCATGCACAACTTCGATTTCGTGAAACCTTCCAGCGTGGCGGCTGCGGTCAAGGCTTTGGCCGCCGACGGCGCGCAGGCTCTGTCGGGCGGCCAGACCCTGACGCCGGTGATGAAGCAGCGGCTGGCGGCACCCAGTGTTCTGGTCAGCCTGAATGGCATTGCCGAGATGAAGGGCGTGAAAGCCGCAGGCGGCGTGCTGTGGGTGGGCGGGGCAACCACCCATGCGGTGGTGGCACGCGAGGCGGCTTCGGTGTTTGCCGGGCTGGCGCATCTGGCGGGCGGGATCGGCGATCCGGCGGTCAGGAACCGTGGCACGATTGGCGGGTCGATTGCCAACAACGATCCGGCAGCGTGTTACCCTGCGGCGGTGCTGGGGTCGGGCGCTACTGTCGTGACGAATAAGCGGCGGATTGCGGCGGATGACTTCTTCAAGGGGATGTTTTCGACGGCCCTTGCGGAGGGCGAGATTGTCACGGCGGTGGAGTTTCCGATCCCGAAGCGAAGCGCTTATGCCAAGTTCGACCAGCCGGCGAGCCGGTTTTCCTTGACCTCGGCGTTCGTGGCCCAAGCGGCGGACGGCTCGGTGCGGGTGGCGATTACCGGGGCCTCTAATAATGGGGTGTTCCGGTGGAAAGCGGCGGAGGCGGCTTTGGCGCGCAACTTCCAGGCCAGCGCTTTGGCCGGGCTGACGGTGGATGCCAAGGACATGATCAGCGATCTGCACGGGACGGCAGCCTACCGGGCCCATCTGGTCAAGGTGATGACCGGGCGGGCGGTTGCGGCGGCCTGAGGTCTGGGACATGACGGAGGCGTCCGGGGGCAACCTCGGGCGTTTTGTTTTGTGCAAAAGCGCCGGGGGGTTTTGTACCCGCCCGATCTTTGACCCAGAGCGGGGGTTTCACACCCCCGCACCCCCGTGAGATATTTTTGGACAGATGAAGGGGTTAGAGGCGTTTGGTGTAGGTGATCGAGGTGGGGTTTGTGAAACCGGGGTGGGATTTGCGGGCGGTCTCGTGGAAGCCGAGGTGTTCGAAGAAGGCGTGGTTTTCGGTGAGCTCGATCCGGGTTTCGAGTTCGAGGATTGGCAGGCCAAGGGCGCGGGCACGGGTTTCGGCATGGGTGATAAGGCTGCGGGCGAGGCCCCTGCCCTGATCGGCTTGTGCTACCGCGAGTTTGCCGAGGTATAGGCGGCCCGGCTTGGGCGTCAGGATCATGCAGGCTTGGGGCGGGATGCCGATCACCCAGATTTCGGCGGTCTGGGACTGGTGGGCGAGGCTATCCGGCGTGAGGTTTGCGGCGGAGGAGGCTGGGTTGATCCGACCCTCCATGTTGGCGAAGGCGCTGGTGATCAGGGCCAGCACGGCTTGCCAGTCGTAGGGCGACCGGGCGCGGTGCGGGGTCATCACCGGGGCAGGCTGTCGGCGAGTTGGACCCAAGGCAGCGCCTCGTCCGCGTGGTAGTGACGGGTGGGGGTGAAGAGCTTGGGGTCGTTGAGGGAGGCGGCGTAAAAGTGGGTCTCATTGGGGAAACCGGTAGCGCGGTAGGTCATCTGACTGCCGCAGGTCGGGCAAAAATCGCGCCAGACGCCGGGGCTGGAGGGGTAAGTCGCGGGGGTGCCAGCGGTCCAGAGCCAATGGCCGTTGGCCATGCCGAAGAACGAGGTGAAGCCGGACGACGTGGCCCGCCTGCAGCTTTCACAATGGCAATGGCCCTGCCACAGGGGTTGGGCATCGCATTGGTAGCGGGTGGCACCACACAAGCAGCGGCCAGCGAAGGGGAGGCGGAACCGGGTCATTTGGGTAGATTGCTGGCGGCTGCGCCACGGGTCAAGGGGCAAGATGTTGGGGATAAGCGGTTGGAGTTGCGCCATAGGCGGGGTGATTTGGTTGACTTGGGCGGGCCGGGGCGTGACAGTCGGGGCGGGAATCGAAAGGATGATCGTTGCGCCTGACGCGGCTGCGCCTCAACGGATTTAAGAGCTTTGTCGATCCCACCGATCTGATGATCCTGGAGGGGCTGACCGGCGTGGTTGGCCCCAATGGCTGCGGCAAATCGAACCTCTTGGAAGCTTTGCGCTGGGTGATGGGGGAAAACCGGCCCTCCGCGATGCGCGGCGGCGGGATGGAGGACGTGATCTTCAACGGCTCCGGCGGGCGGGGCGCGCGGCATTTCGCCGAAGTCTCGATCCTGATCGACAATGTCGAGCGGCTGGCCCCATCGGGCTTTAACGACGCGGATCAGATTGAAGTGGTGCGGCGGATCACCCGGGA
>JAYTQA010000453.1:0-17303 GCA_043746955.1 bacterium
CCTATCTCGCCAAACTCGGCTATATGACCCTGTTGGGCGTCTACCTTGTCTGCGTGTTGGGCGATCTGATTGGCGACGCGATGTATTACTGGATTGGCAGAGCCGGCCCCGCCATTCTGCCGGAACGCTGGCTGGCGAAACTCGGCATCAACGCCGCGCGCAAAATGGCTTTGGAGGGTCACTTCGCCGAAAAGGGTGGCCGCACCCTGCTGCTTGGCAAATGGACCCATTCGGTCGGATTGCCGATCATGCTCGCCTCGGGTGCCGCGCGGATGAACTTTTCGGTCTATATGGGCTATAATGTCATCGGCACCATCCCTAAAACCGCGCTGTTCGTGGCAATCGGCTGGTTTCTGGGCTCGGCCTATACTGCGGTTGACACCTGGATCTGGCGCGCCTCATTGGGGCTGGCACTGGCTGTCGCCGTGGGTTTACTAATCGTCTGGCAGCGCAAACGCCCATGAGGCTGACCTGCATCATCCCGGCCTATAATGAAGCCGCCCGAATTGGTGGTGTCCTGCAAGCAGTTTTAGGCCATCCCCTGATTGATCAGGTTCTGGTCATCGACGATGGCTCGGCTGACGCCACATCCCAGGTGGTGCGTGGCTACCCCCAAGCCCGGCTGATCACGCTGGCGCAAAATGGCGGAAAGACCGCCGCCTTGGCCCGCGGCTTTGCGGAAACCCAGTCGGAGATTATCCTGCTGATCGACGCAGATTTAGCCGGCCTGTCGCCCGATCATCTCACCGCCCTGATCGCTCCGGTCGCGGCGGGCCGCGCCGCGATGTCGATCTCGCTGCGCGACAATGCGCCGTTTCTGTGGCGCTGGATCGGACTTGATTACATCTCGGGCGAGCGTGCGCTCCGCCGTGACCTGCTGGCAGGCCAAGAGGCGGCGCTGCGCAAACTCCCGAAATTCGGGTTTGAGGTGTTTCTGAATTCTCTCGTGCTCAGCACCCGCGCGCCGCTCGTCGTGGTCCGCCTGCCCGGCGTCAAAAGCCCGCTCAAATCCGCCAAATACGGGGTCTGGACCGGCATCACCGGCGACATCAAAATGATCGCTGACCTGTTGCGTGTCGTGCCCCCTTTGGGCCTGGTCCGGCAGATCCTGCGCATGCGCCGCCTGCGGGTCTGACCTGCGCTGTCGGGCACTTTTACGATCGCCGCCGGTCCGCCACTGCAGCCTTGACCCCGCCCCAGCCAGTCCGCACTCTCGCCAAAAAAGGGGATCGCCTTGGACCAGACCATCGATCTGTTCATCATCGGCGGCGGCATCAACGGCTGTGCCATCGCCCGCGACGCGGTCGGGCGCGGCCTGACCGTCACCTTGGCCGAACAGGGCGACCTCGCCCAGGCGACCTCCTCAGCCTCGACCAAGCTGTTTCACGGCGGCCTGCGCTATCTGGAGTATTTCGAATTCCGTCTGGTGCGCGAAGCGCTTCGGGAACGCGAGACGTTGCTCGCCGCCATGCCCCATATCTGCTGGCCGATGCGTTTCGTCCTGCCCCTGTCGCCCGACATGCGGTTTGACAGCACCACGCCGACCTCCCGCCTCTTGGGGTTTTTCATGCCCTGGCTCAAAGGTCGGCGGCCGAACTGGCTGATCCGCCTTGGCCTGTTCTTCTATGACAACCTCGGCGGCCGCGAGGTGCTGCCCGGCACCGCCAAACTCGACCTGACCAGTGACCCCGCTGGCAAACCCCTGAAAGCCATCTATAAAACCGCCTACGAATATTCCGACTGCTGGGTCGAAGACTCCCGCCTGGTGGCGCTGACCGCCCGCGATGCGGTAGAGCGAGGCGCCACAATCCTGACCCAAACCCGCGTCAGCCATGCCACCCGGTTCGGCGGCCATTGGGCTATCACCACCGAAACCAGTGCCGGAACCCAGACCCACCACGCGCGCGCCATCGTCAACGCCGCCGGGCCCTTTGTCTCTGCCGTGATGAAAGACGTGCTGCCCACCACGTCGAAAGAAGCGGTCCGGCTGGTCCGTGGCTCGCATATTGTCACCGCCAAACTCTACGACCACGACCGCTGCTACTTCTTTCAGGGCACCGACGGCCGGATCATTTTCGCAATTCCCTACGAGCGTGACTTCACCCTGATCGGCACCACCGACG
Organism: bacterium; assembly: GCA_043746955.1. Taxonomy (GTDB): domain Bacteria; phylum Pseudomonadota; class Alphaproteobacteria; order Rhodobacterales; family Rhodobacteraceae; genus Stagnihabitans. The sequence continues at coordinate 2,124 of JAYTQA010000453.1, forward strand.
CCGAGCACTTGGGCAAGCCCGGTGAAGTCGCCATCACCGAAGCCGAGCGCGCCTATCTGATCGCCTTCGCCAACCAGTATTTCCGCACCGCGATCACCCAGGCTGACGTGATCTGGGCCTATTCCGGCGTCCGCCCGCTGTACGCTGACGGTGCCAAATCGGCGACAGCGGCCACCCGCGACTATGTGCTGAGCCTTGATCCTGCCCCGCACTCTGGCCACCAACCCGACCCAACCAACATCGCCCCGATTCTGAACATCTTCGGCGGCAAGATCACCACCCACCGCCGTTTGGCCGAACATGCGCTGGCCAAACTCGCCCGGTTTTTTCCCCAGATGTCGCCGGCCTGGACCGCCCGCGTGCCCCTGCCCGGCGGCAACTTTCCCCTGGCTGCCAAAGCCCAACTGACCGAAGATTTGCGCGCCAAACACCCCTATCTGGCCCCGCCCCATGCCGAGCGCCTGATCCGCGCCTACGGCACCGACGCCTTCCTGATCCTTGGGCAAACCACCACCGCCGAGGCCTTGGGACTTGATTTTGGCGCCAGCCTCACCGAAGCCGAGGTCCGCTGGCTTGCGACCCACGAATTCGCCAAGCATGCCAGCGACGTTGTGTGGCGGAGGAGTAAACTGGGATTGCGGATGACCCAGGCGGAGGTGGAGGGGTTGGAGCGGTGGATGGTGGGGGAGCGTAAGAAGACATAAACCGTTAGGCTCACACACTTTCGCAAAACGTCCAGTCTGGACACTCCCTTTACCCCTTCACCCGCTCCCCCATCGGATCATACAGCGGCTCGAACCCCGCCCGACACGGCACGCGCTCCGACGCGACCTCCAACTCCCACACCCCCTCGCTCAAATACGCTGCATCCACCCCAGCGCGCCGGACATAGCCCAGCCCAATTGGTCGCCCAATGGTATGCCCGAAGCCGCCGGAGGATAGCCAGCCAACCCGCTCACCATCCCGGTAAATCGTCTCGCGCCCCCATAAAATCACCGCCGGATCGTCGACCACAAACGTCGCGAGGCGCTTTTTAATCCCCACCGCCAATTGGGCCACCAAAGCCGGCCGCCCCCGGAACGCAACGCCGCTTTTCATCTTCACGGCCCATGTCAGCCCGGCTTCAACCGGCGTATGATCCGGCCCGATATCGCTGCCCCAGGCGCGATAACCCTTTTCAAGCCGCAGCGTTTCAATGGCACGGTAGCCCGCGTTGATAAGTCCCAGATCGCGCCCGGCTGCCATCAGCGCCTCATAAACCGTGACAGCCATTTCGACCGGCAGATGCAATTCCCAGCCCAGTTCGCCGACATAAGTAACCCGCATCGCTAAAACCGGACAGCGCGCGACCGAGATGCGACGGCAGGTGCCAAACGGAAAACCAACATTTGACAAATCGTCCGGGCACACGCGCGATAGGATAGAACGTGCCTCCGGTCCCATCAAACTTAAAACGGCCGTGCCAGAGGTTACGTCACTCAATTGGCAGTTACCGGTCAGGTTCCGGCTGATCCAATGAAAATCACGGGTGGCAAAGCCGGTGCCGGTGACAATGTAAAACTCATCCTCGGCCACGCGAGCCACGGTCAGATCCGCTTCAATCCCGCCCCGGTCATTCAACATCTGGCTATAAGTCAGCGATCCCACCGCCCGGTCCACATTGCCAGAAGCTATCCAATTCAGCGCCTTGGCCGCATCCGGCCCTTTCAGGCAGAACTTGGCAAACGAGGTTTGGTCAATCAGAACCGCCGCGCCCCGCGCCGCATCGTGTTCGCGCTTGACCGCATCCCACCAACCGGGGCGCTGATAGGAATAACGGTCGACTGCCACCTGCCCGGGGCTTGCAAACCAATTCGGCCGCTCCCAGCCCAACTTTTCGCCAAAACATGCGCCTGCCGTCCTCAGATGCACATAGAGGGGCGAACGCCGCGTCGGTCGCGCGCTTTGCATTTCTTCCGAAGGCCAGGCGATGGTATAATGTTTGCCATAAGCCTCCAGCGTCCGCGCCCGCACCCAATCCAACGACCGATGTGACGCGCCAAACCGGCGAATATCGACCGGCCAAAGATCATAAGGTGCTTCGCCTTTGGCCACCCATTCAGCCAGTGCCATGCCAGCCCCGCCACCAGCCGCAATGCCGAACGCGTTAAAACCTGCCCCAACAAAACAATTGGTCAGCTCAGGCGCTTCGCCTAAAATAAAGTTGCCGTCAGGCGTGAAACTCTCGGGCCCGTTCAGCAGTTGCTTGACGCCGGCACTGGCCAAAGCCGGCACCCGGGCAATCGCATTCTCCATGAATTGTCCGTAGTGGTCCCAATCCGGTGTCAGGGTTTCAAAATGAAACCCGTCCGGAATGCCATTCACCGCCCAGAGTTTCGGGTTCGGTTCGTAGCCGCCCCACACAAGTCCGCCGACCTCTTCCTTCCAATAGGTCAGCCGGTCGGGGTCGCGCAAAGTGGGCAAGTCCGGCGTAACCCCCGGAATTCGTTCGGTGATCATGTACTGATGCTCGACCGAAACCAGCGGCACGTTCACCCCCACAGTCGCGGCCAGCGCCCTTGTCCACTGACCCGCGCAGATCACGACCTTTTCGCATTCAATCCGACCTTGCGCCGTCTCCACCGCCCTGATCCGCCCCGCCTCCACGACAATCCTGATAACCGGCGTATCTTCAAAGATCTTCACCCCCGCCATCCGCGCCCCCCGCGCGAGGCTTTGGGTAATATCAGACGGATTGGCCTGCCCGTCGGTCGGCAAATAGGCGGCACCCACCACATCATCGATGGTCATCAGCGGCCACAAATCCTGCGCCTCTTTTGGCGTCAGCAAATGCATCTCCAATCCGAAACTATGCGCGGTGGTGGCTTGGCGCTTAACTTCAGTCCAACGCTCGGCATTGCAGGCCAACCGCAGGCCGCCATTCATCTTCCAGCCGGTTTGCAAGCCGGTCTCCACCGCCAACCGCTGGTAAAGGTCGACCGAATAAGCCAACAACTGCGTGATATTCGCCGATGTGCGCAATTGCCCGACCAGACCGGCTGCATGGAATGTTGTCCCACTGGTGAGCTTTTTACGCTCCAGAAGCACAGTATCGGTCCAACCGAGTTTACCCAAGTGATAGGCGGTCGAACAGCCAACAATGCCGCCGCCGATGATGACGGCCTTTGCGGTGGAAGGTAATTCGCGCATCATAGCCTCAAGCTTGCCGAAAAGCGTCATGCGCCTGACGGTAGGTGGACAGGTTGGTCGCAGTATAGGTCGCATAATCAAAGGCGAGATCAGAGTGAATCTCCGAAACCATCGACCACATGGTTTCGCGCAAAGCCGCCGCCGCCTTCATCGCAAGATAGCGCCGCCAAAGGCCCGCATCCAGTCCGCCAAAATAGCGCCACAACATCCGGCGTTCTTGCGCTTCAGCCAATCCGTTATTCGCCGCCAACCCACCCAAATCAAACAAGGGTGAGCCCCAGCCCGCATAGTCCCAATCCACCAGCCACAACCTTTGGCCATCATGGATGAAATTGGCGGGCAGTAGATCGTTATGGCCAAACACCAAGTCAATCGGCCCGACTGCCCGCTCCAACTCTGCGGCATCCTCCAACAAACCTGGCAAGATGTTCCGATGCGTGCTGCCCGCATTGGTCAAAGTGGCCGCATAATCCCGGATGACATGAAACACCCAAAACGTCAGGCTCGCCCCGCGCAGATATTTCGGCACGTCGCGGTGGACCCGTTGCACCAGGTCGAGCGCCTGATCCAGCAGCGCATCCTGCCGTAAATCCGCAGCGGTCAGTGTGTGCCCTTCAATGAAATCCAGCACCAAAATCCCCGGCTCCTGATGCAGCACCGCCGGAGAAACTCCGGCCAAATGCGCGGCCCGGCTGGCTGCCACCTCATTGAAGCGCAATATGTGATGGACCGGAATGTCCTGGCCGACCCGCACCACGACTTTACGCGCGCCATCCTGCACCACGAAATTCAGGTTGGTGATGCCGCCGCCCAAGGTCGAAACTTCGACCGGCCCGGTCCAGCACGACAAGCCCTTGACCTTTTCCAGCGGCGTCATGGCTCCCCCCAATCCCCCGCATTTGGGAATGCCACCGACCCGAAGTCAACCGCCGTCTAAACGTGGATTTTCTGTGACCAATATCCCAACGGCAGGGCAGGATGCGCCGCAGGTCCGGGCGATCGATCGCGCGCGGCGGCGCAATAGATTTGGCGGTCCGCCAAGCCCGGTTCAGCCGATCAGTCCGGCTTCCGAAAAATGCTGCGGAAAGAACGCCGCCGCACTGGTGTGGACGGTGGCTTGAGCTTCCTGGACCGAATAGGGCGGGCTCATCGTGATCATGTCCAGCCAGACGCCTTCGGTGGTGACCCGCAGCACCCGCGCCACCCGCGCCGCCGTGCCGCTGTAGTTACCCTCTGCGATCAGGCGGGTGCAGATTTCCTCCATCTGGTCAATATAGGCGTCATCGTTGGAGCCGCACTGCACCTGATACAGCGGCCGGCTTTGTGCCTCACCCCAGAACGAACCCCAGGCGGACAGGCGCTGCGGCGTGCAGATCGTGGCGGCAAAATCAGCCCGCAACAGCGCCGCCAATTGCGCCGCCGGGTCAGCTTCGGCCTGAGCCAGATGGGCCAGCCAGTTCAGCCGGTATTCATCGGCCAGATAGGCCAGCGTTTCGGACAAAAGCTTTTCTTTCGTCTCGAAATGAAAGTTCACCAACCCATGGCTCAAGCCAGCCGTCTGTGCCACTTCGGTCAGGGTGGTGCGGGCATAGCCGCGCGTTGCCAGCGTCTCAATCGTCGATTCAATCAACTGGGCGCGCCGGGTCGCCCGGCTCATCTTGCGCGGCGGCGGGTTGGTTTTGTCGCCTGGGGGTTGGGGGCGCAAAGATGCAGCTTGGGTCATAAAGCCTCCGGTTGTTAGCCGTTACTTAGCGCAATCAGGCCGGGTGAAAACAGGGGGAATTCCGCGTCAAAGTTACCCCGGATCATTCGGCTGGTCAGTTCCGTCAAATCCCTGCGCGTTTTGCCTACCGAGGCACCAAACTGTCCAATCCGCCTGGCGCAAAATTGATCTGACCCAATTCGACGCGCAGTTGCAGCATTCGGTTCCGGCGTCCGCCGCGCGCTTTATCCCGGCTTGCGCTATCCCAACTGCTTCCGGTTCGCCGCCCGGTTCTGCCCCGAGCCGATCCGCGACCTGCACTTCCCAGATGCGCTGACCAGAATCGAACGCGGCCAGGGCGCGCCGACACCGTCCGCCTGGCCTTCAGCGCCTCAAGTGCGTCCCCATTCGTCGGGAAAATCATCCCCCGGAGCGTTTTGAACCGCCTCACCCATCAAAGCCACGTCAAGGTTGCCTGGGTTTCGCCATGGCGGTGCGCCTCGTGCTTGGCGACCCGCGAACCTCACATCGTAGCTTCCGTAACTGTCCGATTTTCGACGGGCAGCTCAGCTTCGGTGGCGGCCCTTGCCATGCCCCGCGCCAGTCGCTAAAGACAAAGCACTTCGACGGCGGCGGGTTGGCGGAGAGGTTACGTACCGGATTGCAAATCCGTGTAGACCGGTTCGATTCCGGTACCCGCCTCCAAAATCTTGCGACATATCAACGCTATACGAGCCGTTCCTGATGTGGTTCAAGCAGTGGTCACGGTGCTGATTTCGCCCGGCACACCGCTTTGCAAAGCTTCCAGAACCGGGTCTACTGCGGGCCAACGCCCGATGATTCCCCCCGAGAGGTACGCTATGACCAGCACCGATATTCTGCGGATTGCGCCGTTCGATCTGGATGATGCGGCGATTGCATGGGTGGCTGCGACCAAATCCCGGCTGACGGCGGCGGAGAAAGTCGGGCAGCTGTTCGTGTTTCACTCCATGGGCCACGACCCCGGCGAACTGGCGCGGCTGGCGGCGTTGCGGCCCGCCGGGATCACCCGCAATTTTTCGCCCGATCTGGACTATGAGGCCGGTTTTATCGACGCGTTGCAGGCTGGCGCCACCGTGCCGCTGTTGGTCTCCGCCGATCTGGAGGGCAGCCGGATGAGCCTGGCGGTCGGAACCGAGGTGCCCAACCCCTTGGCTTTGGCCGCGGTCAATGACCTGGCCGCGTCGCGCAGCATTTCCCGCATCATGGCGACCGAGGCGCGGGCGATCGGGATCAACTGGTCGTTCACCCCGGTGATCGACATCAACGCGGCGTTCCGCAGTGCGATTGTGGCCACGCGCGGCTTTGGCTCTGACGTGGCGGTGATCGAAGCCCAAGCCCTCGCCCAGATTGCCGAGTTTCAGGCCGCAGGGGTTGCCGCAACCGTCAAGCACTGGCCCGGCGAAGGCTATGACGACCGCGACCAGCATCTGGTCACCACGATCAACCCGCTGTCGATGGCGGAGTGGGAGCAGGGCTTCGGCCGCCTCTACCGCGCCGCGATTGCGGCTGGCGTCATGTCCGTGATGTCCGCCCACATTGCCCTACCCGCTTATATCCTCGCGCAAGACCCTGAGGCCGGGGTGGCGGCCTATCGCCCGGCGTCGGTGTCAAAGGCGCTCAACCTCGATCTGTTGCGCGGGGAGTTGGGCTTTAACGGCCTGATCGTGTCGGATGCAACCCCGATGGCGGGGTTCGGGGCATGGGCACCACGCAGTGAAATGCTGCCCGAGGTGATCGAGAACGGCTGCGACATCATCCTGTTTTCCCGCGATGCCGAGGCCGATGTGGCGCTGATTTCGGCGGCGGTGGCCGATGGCCGGATCAGTGCGGAACGCTTGGATCAGGCGCTGACCCGCGTGCTGGGGCTGAAGGCCTGGGCCGGGCTGCACCAAGGCGTGGCGAAGGTGAACCGCGCCGCTTTGGCGACACCCGCGAACCAGGCAACGGCGTTGCAAGTAACCCAACGCGCGCCGACATTGGTGAAGGATGTCAAGGGCTTGCTGCCACTGTCACCGGCCAAGCACCGCCGGGTCCTGGTTGCAACCTCTGGTATCATCGTGCCGTCCTTCCCGCAGCCGATCCGGTTCGATCTGCCCGACATGCTGACGGCTGAGGGGTTTGAGGTGACGCTTCACACCCAAGCCATCACCCCCAACCCGCACGACTTCGACCTGATGCTCTATCTGTTCGGTGAGGAAACCCTGCTGGCCCGGGGCCGGATTTTCCTCGACTGGCTGAAACTGACCGGCGACGTCGGCGCCGCGATGGCGCGACATTGGCATGAAATCCCCACGCTGATGATCTCTTTCGGCTACCCCTATTACCTCTACGACGCCCCGCGTGCGCCGGCTTACGTCAACGCCTATGCCACGATGCCCTCGATGCAGAAGGCGGTGGTGGAGTGTCTGCTGGGCCGTGCGCCGTGGAACCGGACCAGTCCGGTCGATGCGTTTTGCGGGCTGCTGGATGCAAGATATTGACGCCTCGCCCGAGGTTGTCCAACCCGGTCGGGCACTGAGGGATTACATTAAATCCGAAGCGCACCGGTGCCAGCCGATTTGCTGATAAGGCAAGGCGGATAGCGCGGTTCAGGAACCGGTGCGGCGTGAACGGGCTTGGGGGGTCAGCCGAGGTCAAGCCGGCTGCGGTTACCCTCGGCAAAGCGGCGCAGGACGGCGGGATAAAGCCGGTGTTCTTGGGTCAGCACCCGCGCGGCGAGGCTTGCCGTGCTGTCACCGCGCAGGATCGGCACCCGGGCCTGACCGAGGATCGGACCTGCATCAAGCTCGGCTGTCACCTCATGCACCGTGCAGCCGGCTTCGGTATCACCCGCCTCCAGCGCCCGCTGATGGCAGTGCAGGCCGGGGTATTTCGGCAAAAGCGAGGGGTGAATGTTAATCATCCGGCCTTGGTAGCGGCGCACGAAGCCGGCGGTCAGGATGCGCATGAAACCGGCAGTTGCGATGATATCGGCTTGGGCGGCGTCAAGCTGGCGGGCCAGTTCCGCCTCAAACCCGGCACGATCCGGGCCAAACCGGCGGTGATCGAGGCTGGCGGTTGGAATGCCCAAGGCGGCGGCTTTGGCCAGCCCCGCCGCGTCGGGCTGGTTGGAGAACACCAGAACCGGGCGGGCCGGATGGTCGCCGGTCATCGACGCCACCAGCGCCACCATGTTCGACCCACCCCCCGAAACGAGGATGGCCACCCGCTTCACAGCAAGCGACCGGCGTAGATAACACCCTCACCCGGCACGATCTGGCCCAGCGGCACCACGGTTTCGCCCATGTCGGACAAGAGTTGGGTGAGCGCCTCGGCACGCGCTGGGTCAACCACCAAAATCAGACCAATCCCGCAGTTGAAGGTTTTCAAAAGCTCCGCCTCGGCCATGTTCGCCATCGAAGCCAGCCAGCGAAACACCGGCGGCAAGACCCATGCGCCAAGGTCAATCGCGCAAGCCAAGCCTTCAGGCAACACACGCGGCGGGTTCTCGGTCAGCCCGCCGCCAGTGATATGGGCGAGGCCATGAACACCACCGGCGCGGATCGCAGCGAGGGCCTGCTTCACATAAAGCCGGGTCGGCGTCAGCAAGGCCGTGCCCAAACTGCCCGTGCCAAACGGCGACGGCGCGTCCCAGCCCAGACCCGACAGCTCCACAACCTTCCGCACAAAGGAATAGCCGTTGGAATGCACGCCGTCCGAGGCGAGCCCGAGGATCACATCGCCCGCCGCCACGCCACGCGGCAGATCGTGGCCCCGCTCCATCGCCCCCACCGCAAAGCCCGCAAGGTCAAAGTCGCCGCCGTGGTACATGCCGGGCATCTCTGCCGTCTCGCCGCCGACCAAAGCACAACCCGACCGCTCACAGCCCAAGGCAATGCCTTCGATGATGGCTGCGGCCTGATCGACCTCGAGCTTGCCGGTGGCAAAATAGTCGAGGAACATCAAGGGTTCAGCGCCTTGGCAGACGAGGTCATTGACGCACATCGCCACAAGGTCGATGCCAATGGTGCCGACAATCCCGGTATCAATCGCGATCCGCAACTTGGTGCCCACGCCATCGGTCGCAGCCACCAGGATCGGGTCGGTATAACCGGCAGCCTTGAGGTCAAACAGCGCGCCAAAGCCGCCCAGCCCGCCCATCGTGCCCGCCCGCAAGGTCCGCTTGGCCGCAGGCTTGATCCGTTCGACCAAGGCGTTGCCCGCGTCAATATCGACGCCCGCATCCGCATAGGTCAGCCCGTTGTGCCCCGACGTGGTACCAGCAGCCATCGCAACCTCCGCCAAGCCTTGGAATTTGCGCCCGCATAAAGCATCGCAAGCGCCCCCGCAACCGCGCTTGACCCGGCAGCCCGGTCTGGCCTAATCAACGCTACGGTGGCGCCGTCATGGGGGCCTGTAGCTCAATGGTTAGAGCAGGGCGCTCATAACGCCTTGGTTGGGGGTTCGAGTCCCTCCGGGCCTACCAAATAATCTGCAAAGCATTGATTTAGAGTTCTTTTTTATGATACCAGCCCCACACGATGAATCCCCGTGGGGCACTGCCAGTTCAGAATCGGCAAGCCACCACCCAGAAACCCAAAAAGGCCCCCTGCCACGGCGTGAACCGAGACAGGGGGCCTTTGCTTTTGGCGATCAGTTCCAGGCGTAGACTTTCATTCCGGCAGGCGTGCCGTCGCCGCGCAGGTAGACATATCCAGACCCGACCATCGCCTGCCATTGATTGCCGACACCCGGATAGAAGGAGCGGTTCACCTCTGGCTCCCCGTTGGCCACACAGGTCAGGCCAAACCAGCTCATCCCCGTGCCGTAGGAAGCTGTCGGATCCAGGATCAGATCTACATCGCGCGCCGATAAACCGCGTGATCGAAGCAACGGAGCTACGACCTTGCGATCGGCTGCCGTGTATGCGGCTACCTTGTTTTCGACCGCCAGACAGACGCTGTTTCCGCCAACCGTCTGCAGGCTCTCAAAGCCGGCCAATTCTTCCTGCGAGAATTGCGATGGCGCCTTTTGATCGAGGTAGAAGAACGTGGTGCCGGCCGGTGTGCAGGCCGACAGGAAGCCTGCGATGGTCACCGCAAGAAGTACCAGACCCGGCATGAATTTTCTCTGCATGACGTGCCCCGCCAATCCGGCCGCTCGACCGATATAGGCAGTCTTGGTCCGAAAAACAGGTGCAGAAACAGGCGGGCCTTGAACAGGTCCGGCACATCGCGGGCGGCTGGTACCGGCGAATTGGTCAGTTGAACCATAGGGCGCGGCGGGGTGCCAGCGGGATTGTAACCGGTTTCGCTGAGGATCGTCGCCCTCTGCATGGGGCACATCGCACACGAAACCATCGGTCCCAGGTTGCGCATGGCGACGAACCTGACTGCACGCGCCAGGGGCACAGCTTCTTGTGCCGCCCAACCCCGTTCGACTTGCCTTTGGCGCGGACCAAACGGCGGGCCGGAATTTCGGTGGCGCGGGTCAGCAGACCGGGCAGCGCAATCCTACAGTCGATCACCTCGGCCCCGATCCTTGCATAACGCATTTCACCCGCCGAACTGGGTGGCGGCTATGGCGCCGTTGGTCACAGGCCTCCTTGTCTGCCCGTGGGCGAAACCGGTTTCGGGGTGTGCTGAAGCCAGGCGAAGTTGGCGTGGCCTGCTGCCGGTCTGCCAAACTTCGTGCAGCCACTTTCCCAAGCCTAGCGCCGCCGGAGTCTGCGCAGTTGATTGGCGGTTGGCGGGCGTGATACTGCCCGCCAAGTTGCTGATTGCGGATCCCGTCGTTGACTGGCATTTCTTAAAAAAATAGGGAGTCGCAATGCGATTTGTATCTTACGCCCAGAACTGGGAAGGTAACCTCGGGGCGAGGCAGGCATCCTCTGGCTTGTTGGTGGGTTGGTGCGACGCGACACCTGCGGACTCGGTTGATAACATGCCAGACCGAGACTGTGCTGCAAAACGAGACTCTGGTGTTACCCATGGAATACATAGTATAATGTTTCCATATTGTTATGGCGGTTGACGCAGCGGGCCTGCCAAAACCCAACGATTGAGGCGGTGATGCTGATCGGGATCGACTGGGGCGGTAGCAAGATTGAAGGTGTAGCGATGGAAGCCTGCGGGCGCGAATTGCTGCGCCTGCGCCAGGACACGCCGCGTCACGACTACCGGGGTTGCCTTGCGGCCGTCAAAGCGATGATCGACCGGCTGGAGGCGGAGACCGGCCAGACCGGGAGCATCGGCATCGGCATTCCGGGCTCGCTGGAGCCGGTCAGCCGGTTGGGCAAGGGGGCCAGTTCGACCTGGCTTCTGGGTCAACCGGTGGAGGCGGACCTGCAAGCGGTGATCGGGCGGCCGCTCCGGGTGGAAAACGACGCCGATTGTTTTGCCGCATCGGAGGCTGTCGATGGCGCGGGTGCGGGCTACCGCGTGGTGTTCGCTGTGATCCTCGGATCGGGCGCTGGCGCTGGCATTGCCGTGGCGGGCCGCGCCCATCATGGCCCGAACAACTCGGGCGGCGAATGGGGCCACAACCCCCTGCCCTTCCCCGACATCAGCGAAATTCCCGGTCCGGTCTGCTATTGCGGCCGTTTTGGCTGCATGGAAACCTGGGTGTCTGGCCGCGCCTTTGAAAGCCAGTTTGCCGCCCACACCGGGCAAAGCCTGAAAGCCTCCGAGATTATCGGGTTGAAGCGTAAGGGTGACCGTCTCGCCCAGATGCTGTGGGACCGCTATGTCGGAAGGGTCGCGCGCGGGCTGGCCACGGTGGTCAACACGCTTGACCCCGATGTGTTCGTGATCGGCGGCGGCATGTCCAACGTCGATGAACTCTATGAGGAATTGCCGAGGGCGTTGGCCAAACGCACCTTCTCCACCGTGTTTCACACCCCGATTTTGCGCAACAAGCACGGCGATGCCTCGGGCGTGCGCGGCGCGGCATGGTTATGGACAGCATGATGGATCTGAAACCCAGATATGACGTGGCGCTGGCTTTGATCGTGGAGGCCGGGCACCTCGCCAGCAGCTATTTCCGCAACCTTTCGGCCCTCACGATCAAATCCAAAGGTTTGCAGGACATGGTGTCCGAAGCCGATCTGAACACCGAACTGCTGATCAAGGGGCGGCTCGTGGAAACCTTCCCGCAGGACGCCTTCTTGGGCGAGGAAACCGGGGTAACGGATTTTGCAGAAGGCCAAGGCATCTGGGTGGTTGATCCGATTGACGGGACACAGCCGTTTATCTCGGGCATGTCGAACTGGTGCGTCTCGATCGCGTTTGTCTGCGAGGGCCGCTTGCAATTCGGGCTGGTCTATTGCCCGGAGCGGGACGAGTTGTTCAGCGGCGGACGCGGCATTCCGGCCACGCTGAACGGCCAACCCGTCAAACGCCATCCCGGCAAAAGCTTGGCGGAGGGGATCACCGGCATGGGCTATTCGACCCGGATCAAGCCGGAAGATTTCCTGCGCCCGTTCGAAGCGCTGCTGCGCGCCGGTGGCATGTTCTACCGCGATGGCTCAGGGGCGATGAACCTGTGCTACGTCGCCTGCGGGCGGCTGCTCGGCTATTTCGAGCCGCATATCAATGCGTGGGATTGTCTGGGCGCGATTGCGGTGATCGAGGCGGCCGGATTGCGGGTGAACGACTTTTTGGCCGGCGACGGACTGACCAAAGGCAACCCGATTGTGGCCGGGGTGCCGGAGGTTTACGAGGACTTGCTGCGGATTTCGCGACTGTGAAAATTGGGTGTCCACATGTGGACACTTTTGCAACCGATTGATTTTACAGGTTTTCAGTTTTTTCGTTAAGGTTTCGTTCAGGATTGGAGCCCCCGCAGCCCCTTAGAAAAACGCCTGCAGCCCGGTGATCGCCCGGCCCAGGATCAACGCATGCACGTCGTGGGTGCCTTCGTAGGTGTTCACCGTCTCCAGGTTCACCATGTGGCGCATGATCTGGTAATCCTCCTGAATGCCGTTGCCGCCGTGCATGTCGCGCGCCAGCCTTGCCGCATCCAGCGCCTTGCCGCAGTTGTTGCGCTTGATGATCGAGATCATCTCGGGTGCGGCATTGGCGTCATCCAAGAGCCGCCCGACCCGCAGGCAGGCTTGCAGGCCGAGTGCAATCTCGGTCATCATATTGGCCAGCTTGAGCTGATAGAGCTGGGTCTGCGCGAGGGGTTTGCCGAACTGTTTGCGGTCAAGCCCATACTGGCGGGCGGCCGCCATGCAGAACTCCGCAGCCCCGATAACACCCCAGGCGATGCCATAGCGCGCCCGGTTGAGGCAGCCGAACGGACCTTTCAGCCCTTCGACAAACGGCAGCAAAGCATCCTCGCCGACCTCGACATCCCGCATCACGATCTCGCCGGTCACTGAGGCGCGCAGCGAGAGTTTCCCGCCGATCTTGGGGGCCGACAGCCCCTTGGTGCCGCGGTCCAGCACAAAGCCGCGGATCTTACCGCCATGGGCGTCCGACTTGGCCCAGACCACGAACACATCGGCGATGGGCGCGTTGGAAATCCACATTTTCGAGCCGTTCAGCACATAGCCGCCCGCAGTTTTCTTCGCGATGGTCTTCATGCCCGAGGGGTCGGACCCCGCATCCGGCTCGGTCAGGCCAAAGCAGCCGATCCATTCGCCGCTGGCCAGCTTGGGCAGATATTTCTGGCGTTGCGCCTCCGACCCATAGGCATAGATCGGGTACATGACCAACGACGACTGCACCGACATCATCGAGCGGTAGCCCGAGTCGACCCGCTCCACTTCCCGCGCGATCAGCCCGTAGGCCACGTAGCTGGCGCCCAAGCCGCCGTATTGCTCCGGGATCGTCACGCCGAGCAGCCCCATCGCGCCCATTTCGCGGAAGATCGCCGGGTCGGTGGTTTCCTCCCGGTAGGCGGCAATCACCCGGGGTTGCAGCTTTTCCTGGGCGTAGCTGCGGGCGGCTTCGGCCAGCATCCGTTCTTCCTCGGTCAGTTGATCGGCCAGCCGGAACGGGTCTTGCCAGTCGAAATGGCCCAGATCAGGCGCGTCTTTGGCTTTCAGCATCGGGCGGGCGGCATTTGCAGTCTGGGTCGGGCGATCGGCCATGGCAACCTCCTGGCATTATTCCGGACTTATGCCATGAAATCGGTCAGAGTACCAACGATACGACCTCACCAACCCATGAGGAAACCTCATATGCTAACCCGCCGCTATCTGCCCTCGATCGCCGCACTCCTGGCGCTGGAGGCGGTGGCGCGGCTTGGCTCGGCTTCGGCCGCAGCGGCGGAGCTGAACCTCACCCAAGGGGCCGTCAGCCGCCAGTTACAGGCGCTTGAAGGGCAGTTGGGTGTGGCCTTGCTGATCCGCGACAAGCACCGGCTGCGGCTGACCCCGGCCGCGCTGGATTTCGTGGCTGAGGCGCGGCTTGCCCTGCACCGCCTCGCTGACGCCTCGCTGACGCTGCGCGCCAATCCGACCGGCGGTTCGCTGAACCTCGCCATCCTGCCCGCGTTCGGGATGCACTGGCTCGCCCCGCGTCTGGCCAAATTCGCGAGCCTGCATCCGGAAGTCACGGTGAACCTGTCGACCCGCCTCAAACCGTTTGATTTCGAAGCCAACACCTTTGATGCGGCAATCCATTACGGGCGGCAGGACTGGCCGGGGGTGGCGTATCTGAAACTGATGGACGAGGATATTCTGGCTGTGGCCGCCCCCAGCTTTGCCGCCCTGCCCGAGGCCAAAGCCATCCTGACCCTGCCCCTGTTGCAACTGGAAAGCCGGAGTGGTGACTGGGGCCGCTGGCTCGCCCATCACGGCCAGCCCGCCGCCCGCCCGCCCGCCATGCGGTTCGACCAGTTCGCCACCATGCAACAGGCTGCGGTCCACGGCATGGGTGCAGCTCTGCTCCCGCAGTTCCTGATCGAGCGTGACCTTGCCGAACACCGCCTGATCCCGCTGTTTGGCCCAGCCATCCGCGCGCTTGGCGCCTATTACCTCGTTTGGCCCATAGACCGCCCGCCCCGCGCGCCCCTGACCAGCTTTCGCGCCTGGCTCGCGCAGAACCCTTAAGCCGTTTCACTTTGGCGCAAATATCCCAGGGGTGAGCGCATTGCGCGAGGGGGCAGCGCCGCTTTCTGGCCGGGTGTTTGGCCTTGTGTTTGATCAAATCCAAAGCCATCGTGCCCGCTAACCCGCAGGAGAGTGCCATGCCGAGCCCGATGAAAGTTGGCGATGTGTCGTTCTGGTATGCCGACATTGGCCTGCCCGACACCCGCCG
>JAYTQA010000454.1:0-6886 GCA_043746955.1 bacterium
GCGCCGTGGACTCCCGCCGATGTCAGAACATCTGTTGGCCATGGATGAAAGACGCCGCGCCAAGATTCTTGCATCTGAGACTGCCAACGCTGAGCAAAACCGCGCGTCCAAAGAGGCGGGTGCAGCCAAGACCAGCAGCGATGACGCGGAATTTCTTCGGCTCCGCTCCTTAACAATCCAGAAAAAAGCCGAAATTCAAAGACTTGACGAAGAAACCCTCCAAGAGAATGGGCGGCTCCAGGAAGCGCTGAAAGGCATCCCCAACCTGCCCCTTGATGAAATCCCCACTGGCCGCGACGAAACCGACAACAAGGAAATCCACCGCTGGGGCAACCCGAAAAATTTCGACTTCACCCCGAAAGAGCACTTTGAAATCAAGGGCATACAGCCCGGCATGGATTTTGAGACCGCAGCCAAACTGTCCGGCAGCCGGTTTGTGGTGCTGAAAGGGGCCGTCACCCGCGTCCACCGCGCTTTGGCCCAGATGATGCTGGACACCCATGTCGAAGACCATGGTTTAAGCGAAACTTGGACCCCGGTTCTGGTCAAATCCGAGGCGATGTACGGCACCAACCAACTGCCGAAATTCGCCGAGGACAGCTATCAAACCACCAACGGCTGGTGGCTGATCCCGACCGCCGAAGTCACCCTCACGAACTCGGTCGCGGGCGAAATTCTCGATGAAAATCAACTGCCTGTCCGGATGACCGCCCATACCCAGTGCTTTAGATCGGAGGCGGGTTCCTCCGGCAAAGACACCACCGGCATGCTGCGCCAGCACCAGTTCGAAAAGGTCGAGATGGTGACGATCTGCACCCCCGACACCGCTTTGGCCGAACACGCGCGGATGACCAACTGCGCCCAAGCCATCTTGGAAAAACTGAGCCTGCCCTACCGCACCATCGTGCTGTGCACCGGCGACATGGGGTTCGGGGCGCAAAAGACCCACGACCTCGAAGTCTGGCTGCCCGGCCAGCAAAAATACCGTGAAATCAGTTCGGTAAGCACCTGTGGCCAATTCCAGGCCCGCCGGATGAACGCCCGCTACCGCCCCGCTTCCGGCGGTAAACCCGAGTTCGTAGCCACCCTCAACGGCTCCGGCTTAGCAGTCGGCCGCTGCCTGATCGCCGTCCTGGAAAACGGCCAGCAAGCTGACGGATCGGTCGACCTGCCCGCAGCCCTGCACCCCTATCTGCGCGGCAAAACCCGGATCTCCTCTGCCGGGGTTCTGGAGTAACCCCACCCGCGGAAGCGGGGAGTTTCACACCCCCCGCACCCCCCGTGGAGTATTTCCGCCCAGATGAAGAACGCAACAGAAGTGCCTGATTTTAGGGACTAATTCAGGTCCAGTCCAGCACAACCTTGCCCGACAACCCCGACCGCATCACTTCAAACCCCTGCGCGAAATCGGCGGATTTGAACCGGTGGGTGATAACTTTGCGCACATCCAGGCCATTTTCCAGCATCGCGATCATCTTGTACCAGGTCTCGAATATCTCGCGGCCATAAACCCCCTTGATGGTGATCGCCTTGAACACAATCTTGCTCCAGTCGACCGGAGATTTTCCCGGCGGGATCCCGAGCATGGCGATCTTGCCGCCCATCACCAGACTTTCGATCATCTGATCCAGCGCCTGTTGGTTGCCCGACATTTCCATCCCGATATCAAAGCCTTGCGCCATTTTCAGCCGCGCTTGCACGTCGCGCAGATCCTCCACCGCCACATTCACCGGTGTCACGTCGGCCACTTCTGCCGCCAAGGCCAGCCGCGCCGGATTGACATCGGTGATCACCACATGCCGGGCGCCGACATGGCGCGCCACCGCCGCCGCCATGATGCCAATCGGCCCGGCGCCGGTGACCAGCACATCCTCGCCCACCAGATCGAAGCTGAGAGCGGTGTGAACCGCATTGCCCAAGGGATCGAGAATCGCGCCGATCTCATCGTCAATCGCATCCGGCAGCGGCACGACGTTAAACGCCGGCAGGCGCAGATATTCGGCAAAAGCGCCGGGTTCGTTCACGCCGATCCCCCGGGTGGCAGGGTCAAGATGGAACTTTCCGGCCCGGCTTTGGCGCGAGAGTTTGCCAATCAGATGCCCCTCGCCCGAACAGCGTTGACCAATCTCAAGCCCTTGAACCAACGCACCTTTTGCCACGATCTCGCCAGAAAACTCATGGCCGGTGACCAACCCGACCGGCACGGTTTTCGCGGCCCAGTCATCCCAGTTCCAGATGTGAATATCGGTGCCGCAGATCCCGGTTTTCCGGATCTTGATCAGGACATCCTCGGGGCCAAACTCGGGCACCGGACGGGTTTCCGCCCACAGGCCAACCTCTGGCTTCGCCTTGACCAAAGCCTGCATCCCAGACTGCATCACAGCACCCCTACCGCGCGGCCCGCCGCCGCAAAAGCGTTCAGCCCAAAGTCCAGATCGGCCGGGCTCAAAGCCGCGTTCATCTGGGTGCGGATCCGGGCAAGGCCGCGCGGCACCACCGGAAAGAAGAATGCAGACACCATCACCCCCCGCGCATCCAAAGCCCGCGCGAAAGCCTGCGCGCGCGGCGCCTCGCCGATCATCACCGGCACGATCGGATGGCTGCCGGGCAGCAAACTGAAGCCCAAAGCCGCAAGCCCATTCCGCCAATATGCAGCGTTATCCGCCAGTTGCACGCGCAAATCGTCGGCCCGTTCCACAATATCCAAAGCCGCCAGCGCCGCCGCCACCACCGCAGGTGGCAGCGCGTTGGAGAACAAATACGGCCGCGCCCGTTGCCGCAAAAGGTCAATCACCGGCTGGGGCCCGGCAATGTAGCCGCCCAAAGCGCCGCCCAAAGCCTTGCCAAAGGTGCCGGTCAGGATATCGACCTTCACGCCCGCCCGCGCAGGCGTACCCCGGCCTTGGGGGCCGATAAACCCGGTCGCGTGGCAGTCATCCACCAGCACCAAAGCGCCGTAAGCCGTGGCCAGACGGGTCACCTCGGCCAAATTGGCAAAGCTGCCGTCCATCGAGAACACACCGTCGGTTGCGACCAGTAGGAACCGCGCGCCGCCAGCGCGGGCGGCCAGAAGCTGACGCTCCAGATCTTCCATGTCGTTGTTCTGAAAGCGAAACCGCCGCGCCTTCGACAACCGTATCCCATCAATGATCGAGGCGTGGTTAAGACTGTCGGAGATGATCGCATCCGCCTCGCCCAGCAAAGGCTCGAACACCGCGCCATTGGCATCGAAACAGGCGGCGAACAGCAGGGCGTCCTCCATCCCCAAAAACCCCGCCAACCGCGCTTCCAGCGCCTTGTGGAGGTCTTGGGTGCCGCAAATGAACCGGACCGAGGCCATACCGAACCCATGGCTGTCGAGCGCCGCCTTGGCTGCAGCTATCAGATGAGGATCATCCGCTAACCCTAAGTAATTGTTGGCACAAAGGTTGAGCATACTACGCCCGCCAATCCGCACATGCACGCCTTGCGCGCCCTCGATCAGCCGTTCGGATTTCATCAAACCCTCCGCCTCGATGCCCGCCAATGTCTGCCTCAGGTGGTCCAGAAATACCTCTGTCATGGCGGAATCTCCTCCGGTTGGGCGGAATAATCGCCTGCGCGCGCCGAATGTCAATATAGTGGAAACGAGTCCGCTTAGCCGGACACACCCCTTCATCTGGGCAAAAATACTCCACGGGGGGTCCGGGGGGTGTGAAACCCCCCGGCTGTTTTCAGCTGTCGTGTACGATCAGAATGGCCCGCGCGGCCCCATCTGCGGCGTAAATCGCATGCGGGCGGTCGGCGGGGTAACGGGCGGTGTCGCCGGGGCCGAGGCTGGTCGTCTCATCGCCGGAGTCGACGCGCAGATGGCCCTCGAGGACGGTCAACTGCTCGCGGCAGCCGGGCGCGTGGGGGTCGCTGACCAGATCTCCGGCCACGCCAAAGCGCAAATCATAGACCTCATGCGCGCCCACGGCTTCGGCGGGCGACAGAATCCGGATCACCAGGCCATGGCCGCGACCGGCGATGACCGGAGCCGCTTCGGCGCGCATCACTTCGATGCCGGGCGCGGGACGGTCCGCCAAAAGCCCTGCGAAATCAACCTGTAAGGCTTGGGTCAGGTTCCACAAAGTCGTCACCGTTGGCGAAGATTCGCCCCGTTCGATCTGGCTGACCATCGACCGGCTGACGCCTGACAAGTTGGCGACCGCATCCAGGCTGAGGCCACGCGCCTTGCGGGCTGCACGCAAGCTGGCAGCGAGCCGGTCATGGATGGCGGAACGCGGGTTCATCGCCGGCATAAGACGCCATGGGCTGGCCCGGCGTCAACGCTTTGCAGCAACCTCGGATGCCTCCGGCGGCGATATTTCTGCCAGAATGAACGGGTCAGGTGCCGCAGAAGGTGACGTAGGGGCCGAAGCTGGTGGGGGCGGGCAGGGCAAAGGCTTCGCGACCGGGTTCGGCTGTGAACGGGGTTTGCACGGCGGCCAAGAGCGCGGTGAAGGCGGAAAGGTCGCCGGAGGTCGCGGCCTCCAGCGCCGGTTCCACCAGATGGTTGCGCGGGATGACGGCGGGGTTTGCGGCCCGGATCTGGCGGGCCGCATCAGGGCCAAGGCGGGCGCGCCACTCCACCAGCCAGTCGATCATCAGGCTTGGGTTGGCCAGCAGCGACAGAAGGCCAGCCTCACGCCCCTCGGCCGCGTCGGCGAGGCGGCGGAAGCTTAAGGTCCAGTCAGCCCCGGTGATGGCCACAAGGAAGGCGTCGGCGAGGGCACCGTCCTGCGGTAACACCCCGGTAAGGCCCAGCTTTTGGCGCATCACAGCCTCCCAAGCCAGCCGGTAGGCGGGGGCAATGGCGTCCAGCCGTTGGTTGGCGATCTGGGTGGCGCGGGTCGGGTCGGGGCCAATCAGCGGCAGCAAAGCCTCGGCCAGCCGGGCCAGATTCCACGCGAGGATCAGCGGCTGGTTGGCATAGGCATAGCGGCCCTGCCGGTCGATCGAGGAAAACACGGTGCCGGGCGCGTAGGCGTCCAGAAAGCCGCAGGGGCCGTAGTCGAGGGTTTCACCCGACAGCGCCATGTTGTCGGTGTTCATCACACCATGGATAAAGCCCAAGCCCATCCATTGGGCAATCAGGCTAACTTGGCGGGCGGTGACGGCATCAAACAGGCCCAAGGCGTCGTCGGTGGCGAGGTGCGGGTAGTGACGCCGGATCGTATAGGCGGTCAGCGCCCTCAGCGTCGCCAAATCGTCCCGGGCGGCAAAGAACTGGAAGGTGCCGATCCGGATGTGGCTTGCGGCCACCCGCGCCAGCACCGCGCCGGGCAGTTTGCCGTCCGCAGTTGTATTGCTGTCGCGCCAGATCGCCTCGCCGGTCGCCACCACGGCGAGGCAGCGCGTCGTGGGTATGCCAAGCGCCGCCATGGCTTCGGAGATCAGGTATTCCCGCAGCATCGGGCCGACCGCGGCCTTGCCATCGCCGCCGCGCGAGAAGGGGGTCCGGCCAGAGCCTTTCAGTTGCAGGTCAAACCGGCGGTTTGCGGTGACCAGTTCGCCCAACAGATGCGCACGACCATCGCCCAACTGGGGCGAAAAGCCGCCAAACTGGTGGCCAGCGTAGGCCATGACTATCGGGTCGGCACCGGGGGGGACCACAGCGCCGGAAAACCAACCGGCTGCGTTTGCGGCCAGTTCGGCCAGGTCCAGCCCCAAGTCGCGCGCCAACCCCTCATTCAGCACCAAAAGGCGCGGCGCAGGGGCCACGGCGGGCCGGTCACGCAGATAGGTGCCGGGCAGATCGCGGGCATAGGAGTGATCGAAGGTCAGGGGTTCAGCCAAGGGCATTGGCATCGACAGGGGCAGTGGCGTCGGCATGGGCGTCGGCACCTCCTGCCGTTGGATATGGGTTGTCTTGGGCCGCAGGGCAAGCGGGTCAGGCCTAAGCTGCGCCGATCGCGCGACATGCTGGGCAGGCCGAGGCGCAAACTGCCGCCCAAATCGCCGGCTCTGCACCACGGTCGGACCGATGACCGGAAGGCACGGCCGGTGCCGGGCCGCCGCAGTGCGGAAAAATGGTCGGAGTGAAGGGATTCGAACCCCCGACATCCTGCTCCCAAAGCAGGCGCGCTACCGGGCTGCGCTACACTCCGACCGTAGGGGCTTCCTAGCGGGATTCGGATGGATTGGAAAGCACGCTGTTTTCGCGTTCGGGTCTTATCGCAGATCAGGCCAAAAGTAGCCCCGGATTTGCGCGTCAGACCATCAGTCAGCACACGCCCAAGCCGCCTGGCCCTGATCGATCATTGCCGCCCGCATCTGAGCGCCCGGTGCAATCCCCAACTGTGCAGCCAACCCGCCATTGATTTCAAGCACATAGGCCACGCCGTCGCCGCCATCAATCGGGGTCAGATCGCCGGGTACCGCGTTGGAATGCACGGCGGTGACGATGCCCGCCGGGTTGGCAAACACCATATCCAAGGGGATCAGCGTGTTCTTCATCCAGTAATAGGCGTGTTCGGGGGCTGGGTAGACAAACAACATGCCAGATGTCGCCAGCATATGGTCGCGGTACATCAGGCCCTTTTCGCGCAAGGCCTCGGTATCGGCAATCTCGGCCGAGAACCGCGCCTGCCCGCCTTGCCAGCGCAGATCAACCGCACCGGGCGCGCAGGCGGCAGTGGCTTGGCCTGCCATAGGCACCGTCATCAGTACTGCCGCCGGAACTGCCGCCAGAAACGCCGCCCGCACTGCCCCAGTCAGATCTGCCGCAAAGCACCTTCCCATGACACCACCTGAACCGCCATCCGACCGCGCTTGCCTTCGACGATGCGCAGGCAGATCGCCTCACCGGCTTGCAGGTCGGCAAAGCCAGACACCCGCAGTACCTCGACATGAACGAAGACAT
>JAYTQA010000455.1:0-2586 GCA_043746955.1 bacterium
GGCAGTCCTGGGCGGTTGGCGTGGTGTTCTTGCTGACCGGGCCGCTGATCCCGCTGTTCATGGCTTTGGTGGGCATGGCCGCGCAAGACGCCAGCCGGCGCCAGATGGCCGAGATCGGCACGCTGAACGACCTGCTGGTCGAGCGGCTTTCGGCCTTGATCGACATCCGCCTGCTGGGGGCGGGCGAAGCCGTCGCCACCAGCTTCGCGGCGGGGGCAGAGCGGTTGCGCGCCCAGACCATGGCGGTGCTGGGCGTGGCGTTCCTGTCGTCTGCCGTGCTGGAACTGTTCGCAGCGATCGGCGTGGCGATGGTCGCGGTCTATGTCGGGTTTGAACTGTTGGGCATGCTGGCCTTTGGCAGCTACGGCACCGCGCTGGCGCCCGCCGCCGGGATGTTCCTGTTGTTGCTGGCACCCGAGTTCTACCAGCCGTTGCGCGATCTGTCCGCCGCCTGGCATGACAAGGCCGCCGCCCTGGCCGTGGCAGCCGAGCTGGCCGCGTGGCAGGCAAGCGGTGACGCGACCCTGCTCGGCAGCGGCGCGGGGTCGGCGCGGCTTGTCGGACCAGCCGATATCGCGCTGCGCGGTGTGGTTGTGCGGCGCGGTGCAATGCTGATCCGCTATCCCGATGTTGACATTGGCCCCGGCGAGACTGTCGCGCTGATGGGTGGCAGCGGCGCGGGCAAGACCACGCTTTTGCGGCTGCTAGCGGGCACGCTGGTGCCGGAACAGGGCCAGATCACTGTGGCAGGCATTGCGCTGACCGATCAGGTCGCGGACAGTTGGCGCGCCCGGTTGGGCTGGATGCCGCAGAGCCTGCATTTCCTGAACGACAGCCTGGGTTACAACGTGACCTTTGCCCGGGGTGCGGACCCCGGTGCCGCCTTGCGACTGGCCGCTGTCGCCGATGTGGTGGCAAACCTGCCGTTGGCGGCCGCCACCCGACTGGGCGAAACCGGCGGTGGGTTGTCGGGCGGCGAGGCGCGGCGGCTGACCCTGGCCCGCGCGATCCACGCCGCCCCCGATGTGCTGCTGGCGGATGAACCGACTGCCGATCTGGACAGCCTTACGGCGGAACAGGTGGTGGCCGGGCTGCTGGCCTTGGCGGCATCGGGCTGCACCCTGATCGTCGCCACCCATGATGCCGCCCTTGCGGCGCGGCTGGGCCGGATCATCCGGATTGGTGACGCATGACGGCGCTGTTTGGCATCTTTGTCCTGATCTGGCGTGATCAGCGGCAATCCTTGCTGCGCGGCGCGGCACTCGGGCTTGTGGTGCTGCTGGCCGGGGTCAGTCTGCTGGCGCTGTCGGGCTGGTTCATCACGGCGGCGGCGGCGGCGGGGCTTGCGGGCACCGGCGCGGTGTTTGACGTGTTTCGCCCGTCCGCCCTGGTCCGCCTGCTGGCCTTGGGCCGCACCGCTGCGCGCTATGGCGAACGCCTGCTGACCCATGATGCGACGCTGCGCAGCCTGGCGGCGCTGCGGGTCCGGCTGCTGCGGTCTTATGCGGCGGCACCCTATGACCGGCTGGTGCGTTTGCGCGGCCCGCAGGTGCTGAACCGGTTGACCGCCGATGTCGATGCGCTGGACGGCGTGCCGCTGCGGTTGATCCTGCCGGTTCTGGCCGGGCTGGCCGCGCAGGCGCTGGCCTTTCTGGCGATCTGGCATCTGGTCAGCCTGGCGGTTGCGGCGTGGATCGCGGTGGGCTTTGGCGCGGGATCGACCCTGCCGCTGGTCTGGGCGGGGCGGGCGGCGCTGAAACCCTCGCACCGCGCCGAGATGGCGGCCCAAGCCTTTCGCAGCCGGTTGATCGACATGGTGCAGGCCCGCGCCGATCTGGCAATCTATGGCCAGCTTGTGCGGCAAAAACAGGCGGTTCTGGCCGCCGACCTGCGCCGCCAGACCGACCGCGCCCGGCTGGACCGGATCGAGCGCCGGGCCGGGTTGGCGCTGGCGATGGTCGGGACACTTGTGGCCGGTGGCGCGCTGGCACTGGGCATGGCCTTGGCGCAGGCCGCCACGATCACCCCCGCGCTGGCCGCCGTCGGGTTTTTCGCGGGCCTGGCGCTGATGGAAACCGTGGCCCCGCTGCGCCGCGCCGTGTCCGACCTTGGCCGGATGGCGCTGGCCGCGCGGCGGGTTGCGGGTGGGCTGGCCCCGAAGCCGGTTGCGACCCCTGTGGCCAGCGGACTAACGAGATCGCAACCTTCGACGACAGAAAGGGCCCCGGTGCCGGTTGCGACCCCTGTGGCGATTGGCACCCCCGGTGTGTTGCAGATCACCGGCCTGACGTTCCGCCGCCCCGGTGCCTTGGCTCCGGTTCTGCACGACGTCAGCCTGTCGGTGGCGATGGGCGAGATTCTGGCCATCGCCGGGCCCAGCGGTGCGGGCAAAAGCACGGTTTTGCTGCTGGCGGCCCGGCTGTTGCAGCCCGGCGCTGGCCAGATCACATTGGGGTCGCTGCCCTTGGCCGATTGGGATGACGCGGCCCTGCGCCGCCAACTGGTTCTGGTGCCGCAGCGTTCGGCGCTGATGGCGGGCACGCTGCGCGCGGCTTTGACGCTTGCCGACCCGCAGGCCGATGACGC
>JAYTQA010000456.1:0-2586 GCA_043746955.1 bacterium
CGGATCCTGAAAAGCGCTCAATATCTGCGCGATGCCCAGCAGTTGAATGCCCGGATATTGAAGCTGCGGCTGAAGGGTTTGGGGCTGCCGATCACCGACCATGGCTCACATATTGTGCCAGTTCATGTCGGAAACCCCATCCATTGCAAGATGCTGTCGGACTTGCTGCTGGAGGATCATGGCATCTATGTCCAGCCGATCAACTTCCCGACCGTGCCGCGTGGCACCGAAAGACTGCGGTTTACGCCGTCCCCGGTGCATGATTCGGGCCAGATTGACCGCTTGGTTCAGGCGATGGACAGCCTGTGGAACCAGTGTGCGCTAAATCGCGCGCAGGCCTCTGCCTGAGTCAACCGACAGATGCAATGAGGCTTGCCCTGTGCTAGCCTTTGCTCAATACGAACCGCCATGAGTCGGCATTGAACGCGACTCAGGAACGCTAATGGGGCAGTGATGGGGCAGGGCGCATGATCGGGCGGAAATTCCGCACACCGACGCCGGAGTCGGAGGGCCCGAAGGGCTTTGACGACTTTGAATTGCGGCTCGGCGACCTGATGCGCGGCGAACGCGCGACGATGGGCAAATCACTTCTGGATGTGCAGCGCGAGTTGAAGATCAAAGCTTCGTATATCGCGGCGATCGAGAATGCCGATGTGTCGGCCTTTGAAACGCCGGGCTTCGTTGCGGGCTATGTGCGGTCTTATGCGCGTTATCTCGGGATGGAGCCGGACGAAAGTTTTGCGCGGTTCTGCGAGGAAGCGAACTTCGAGGTGGCGCATGGCATGTCGGCGGCAGCCTCGGGTCAGATGATCAAGGCCGCGCGCAACCGGGTGCCGCCGGAAAACCGCGACCCGTTTGTCCATGCGAGTTTCATACCCCAGGGCGAAAGCCTGTTTTCCAAGCTTGAACCGGGTGCCGTAGGGTCGTTTGCCGTGCTGATCGCCCTGATCGGTGCGTTGGGCTATGGCGGCTGGTCGGTGTTGCAGCAAGTCCAGCGTGTGCAGTTGGCCCCGGTCAACGAGGCTCCGGCCGTGGTGGCCGAACTGGATCCGTTGGGCAATGTGAAGGGCGATGCGCCGTTGGTGCGTTCGGCCCCGGCGGATCAGACGGCGCAGGCCAGCGGTGGCGCCGACATGCTCTACCGGCCAGAGGCGTTGAGCGTGCCGGTGCTGACCCCGCGCGATGGCCCGATTGCCGCGATCAACCCGAATGACGTGGCTGCTGGGGCTGCGAACGGGGTGCAGGCGACGGTCGATCAGGCGGTGGCGCAAGCCGTCGGCGATACCCCGGTGCAGGTGGTGGCGGATGCGGCACCCGGCGTGGAAATTCTGGCGGTAAGGCCATCGTGGGTGCGGGTTTCTGCCATCGATGGCACGGTTCTGTTCGAGAAAATCCTCGATGCCGGCGAACGCTACTCGGTGCCGCCTTTGGCAAAGGCACCGGTTTTGCGGGCGGGCAATTCGGGGTCGGTTTATTTTGCGGTCAATGGCAAGACCTACGGCCCGGCCGCACCGGGCAGCAACGTGGTCAAGCACCTGTCGCTGGATGCGTCGTCGCTCACCACCTCGTATCAGGTGGCGGATAAATCGGGTGACGCCGATCTTGCCCATTTCGTCAGCGTGGCCGAGGCCACGCAGGTGACCCCGGTGGTGGATAAGACCGCGACGGCCGTGCCGCAGAACTGAAAGCCGACAGGTCTGGCCCACAGGCTTGGCCGACAGGTTTGGCCGAAAGGTCTGGCCCACAGGTTTGGCCGACAGGCTTGCCCTACAGCTGTGGCCGAAAAGTCTGATCCACAGTTCTGGCTCACAGTTCTGGCTCACAGGTCTGGCCGAAAGGTCTGGCGTTGCAGGCGTGGCGCAGCCGTCCTATCTATAGGGGGAGCGCATGCGAGGAACCCGATGACCCATAATCCGATCCGCCCGTGGCGCAACATCGACCGCCGGGTCAGCCGCCAGATCCGGGTCGGCCGGGTTCTGGTTGGCGGCGATGCGCCGATTTCGGTGCAGACGATGACCAACACCATCACCTCCGACGTGAAGGCCACGCTGGAGCAGGTGCAGCGCTGCGCCGTGGCGGGTGCCGATATTGTCCGGATATCGACCCCGGATCAGGACAGCACCCGCGCCTTGAAACATATTGTCGCCGAAAGTCCGGTGCCGATCGTGGCCGACATTCATTTCCACTACAAGCGCGCGATCGAGGCGGCCGAGGCGGGGGCGGCCTGCCTGCGGATCAACCCCGGCAATATCGGCGATGCCCTGCGGGTGGCCGAGGTGATCCGCGCCGCCAAGGACCACGGCTGCGCGATCCGGATCGGGGTGAATGCCGGGTCGTTGGAGCGCCATTTGCTGGAGAAATATGGCGAGCCGTGCCCGGATGCGATGGTGCAATCCGGCATGGATCACATCAAGCTGTTGCAGGACAATGATTTTCACGAATTCAAGATCAGCGTGAAGGCGTCGGATGTGTTCATGGCGGCGGCGGCCTATCAGCAGCTGTCCACGGTCACCGATGCGCCGATCCATCTGGGGATCACCGAAGCGGGCGGCATGGTGTCGGGCACGGTGAAATCCGCGATTGGCC
>JAYTQA010000457.1:0-2580 GCA_043746955.1 bacterium
GATCTGGGCATCATCTCTTTCAACTGCGGCACCGACAGCAGTTCCGCATCGTCGCCCTGATTGACGATGGCATTGCCCCGCCGCACCGCCGCATCGCGCTGCCCGTCCGAGTGAAACAGGACGATGTGCCCGCGCTGCGAATGCATGACATTGTAGTTCAACTCTGCCTCAAGCTTTTCCCACAGCTTCAGCGCGTGGCTGTAGAACTCCGAATTGCCCGGCAGAAAGTAGTTGGCCCGCACGATGGTCGTGTTGCGCCCGATGTTGCCCGACCCGAGGTAGCCCTTTTCCAGCACCGCGATATTGGTCAACCCATGGTTTTTGGCAAGGTAATAGGCCGTGGCCAGCCCGTGCCCGCCGCCACCGATGATGATGGCGTCATAGTCGGCCTTGGGGGCCGGATCGCGCCAGGCACGCCCCCAACCCTTGTTGCCAACGAGCCCCTGGGTGATGACTTTCCAGCCCGAATAGCGCATCGCGACCCCTCATGCCCCGCCGGTTCTGCCGCGAGGTGTGGCCAGTTTATTCCTCAGGCGCAAGGAAACAACTGGCCTGTCCGCGACATATCCTGTCGCACCCCGGCCGGGACAAGGTAGGATGGGCAATTTGCCCATCTTCCGGGCCGACCTTACAGACCCTTGGACTTGTAAGTCTTGGCCACCCGCCCGATCGAGACGACATAGGCGGCCATCCGCAGATCCTCGATGCCTTCGGTGTCATACCAGACCTCGCGCATCGCCTGATAGGCCACGCGCATCGTGTCATCCAGACCCGACCGCACCAGCGCCAACTCGTCCGAGCCTTGCAGGAACTTCTGCTTGAAATCGGGCGACAGGGTCCAGCCGAGGTTCTTGTCGGCTGACAACCGTTCCAGTTCCTCCACCATCAACCGGCTGCGCGACTCTTCGGCGCGGCGCTGCATGCGGCCAAAGCGGATGTGCGACAGGTTCTTGACCCATTCAAAATAGCTGACCGTGACCCCACCGGCATTGGCGTAAAGATCGGGGATGATGATGCAGCCCTTCTGGCGCAGGATCTCGTCCGCGCCATAGGTGATCGGACCGTTGGCAGCCTCAAGGATCAACGGCGCCTGAATGCGCGCCGCATTGCCGCGGTGGATGACACCTTCATGGGCTGCCGGGATCAGCAGATCGCAAGGCAGTTCCAGCGCCGCAGCCGAGTTATCTGACCAGGTTGCACCGGGAAAATCCTTGATCGAGCCGTTGTTCGCCACCATCCAGGCCTGCAGCGCCCCGATATCCAGACCGGCCTCGTTCAACACGGCCCCATCACGTTCGGCGACGGCGATGATCTTGGCCCCGTCCTCGACCGACAGGAATTTTGCCGCGTGATACCCTACGTTGCCCAGACCCTGCACCACGACACGCTTGCCCTCAAGCCCGCCGGACAGATGCGCGCGCGCGACATCGCGGGGATGGCGGAAGAATTCCTGCAGCGCATATTGGATGCCGCGCCCCGTCGCTTCGACCCGGCCCTGAATGCCACCAGCGTGCGGAGGCTTGCCGGTCACGCAGGCCTTGGCGTTGATGTCGGTCGTGTTCATCCGGGCGTATTGATCGGCGATCCAGGCCATCTCGCGCTCTCCGGTGCCCATGTCGGGGGCGGGGACGTTCTGCGCCGGGTTGATCAGGTCGCGTTTGATCAGTTCATAGGCGAAGCGGCGGGTGATCTGTTCCAGTTCATGCTCGTCATAGTCGCGCGGGTTGATGCACAGCCCGCCCTTCGATCCACCGAACGGCGCCTCGACCAGCGCACATTTGTAGGTCATCAGCGCCGCCAACGCCTCGACCTCGTCCTGATTGACCGACAGCGCATAGCGGATGCCGCCCTTGACCGGTTCCATATGCTCGGAATGGACCGACCGGTAGCCGGTGAAGGTCTGGATCTGACCGCGCAGCCGTACGCCAAAGCGGACGGTATAGGTCGAGTTGCAGACCCTGATCTTTTCCTCCAGTCCCGGCCCCAGATCAAGGTGGCGCGCGGCGCGACGGAACATCAGGTCAACGGACTCGCGGAAACTGGGCTCATCGGCGGATATCATGCTTTTCCTCCCTTTCGCGGGGCGTGGGACAGCGGGTCACCCGCTGCCTCAAAGGGCCTCGCCCGGTCATGATAGCGAAACTGGTTACCGGATTGCCGGTCAATTCGTTCGATTTTGAAATGAGATTCTGGCAATTGTGATTCGGTTTGCGGCAAATCGGGCGAAGGTGTGACGCAAGGCGCCAAGTTTGCCCCGTTTCATTGTCGCGCAGGTTCTGACAATCCGCGGACCAGGTCAGCCATTGTTCTGCGGAAGGGTCGGAAGTGCGGGGCCTGACACTTTTGCCTTTGTTTCGCCCAAACTTTTGGACAAATGAATGGCGGTGGGGCGTCAAGGATCGGGCTGAATTGTGGGCTCGATGTGGTTTGGGATCGCGACGCCATGGTCATTGCCAGTTTCAGAAGTTACGCCGCTGTGCGCCGGTCACTGGTTGCGCGGGTCCGCCTGTTCCAGCACGACGAAGACGGTGCCCTGATCATCTTCGGGCTGATCTTCCTTGTGCTGATGCTGATGATGGG
>JAYTQA010000458.1:0-6844 GCA_043746955.1 bacterium
TGGTCGAGCGTCAGCACCTGGTCGCCCGCCCGCAACGCCTCCACCGCGATCAAGCCCTGCTCGGTCGCAATCCGCGCCCCGGCGACAAAGCAGGCGATAGACCCGCGCCCAACCGCCACCTCGGCCCCGCTGGGCCCCGCCGCCGAATTTAACGCCAAACCTGACGCCCAACCTGATGCCCAACCTGACGCCGAACCTGACGCCACCTGAAACGCCGAAACTAACCCTGAACTTGCCGCCTCGACCATAACCGGCCCCCACCGCTTACCCCAAAGGCCAATTTGCGCCTGAAAAGCTGCTGCAAGGTTAAGGCTGACCGGTTGACATTGCCGGTGCCACGCTGTCCTTTCCGCCGACCACGAGGAGGCTTGGATGGACGAACCCCAAGAGACTGGCGCTGATCCTACCGGCCAAAAAGATACCGGCCCAAAAGATACCGCCTCAGCCAAAGCCAGACGCAAGCAACAGGTCTTTACCCTGCTGGTCGAAGTCGGCCGCAAAACCGGCGACGGGCTGCCTGACAAAGCCACCGGTGCCGCACTGGTCATCTATGCCAGCGGCGTGGACGAGGCGGAGGCCGTGCGCGAAACCGTGGCGATCCTGAAACAGGCCGACCTCGCACCGCTGGACGTGTCTGGCTACGGCACACTGGATGAACGCCGGGCCTCGGGGGACGAGATTGACCCGGCCGAACTGGCCCTGATGGAGCGGGCGTTGCAAGAAAACGCGGTCATCGTGGCGCAGATGACGCCGTTTTACGACTGACCCGCCAGCCCCGCGGCCGACGGGCCAAACGCCTCTGCCCCAAGGTCGCGGGCCTTGAGGCGGGGTCAGGTCACCCCGCATCTTCAGTTGCAGCGGGTGCTGCGGGCGGCTAGGTCTTGGTCCAGCCCGTTGGAGCCTTGCGATGCCCGTTGACCCGGTTGCCCTGACCGCCGCCCTGATCCGCTGCCCTTCGGTCACCCCGGTCGAGGCCGGGACGCTGGCGGTTCTGACCGACCTGCTGACCGGCGCAGGGTTTGCCTGTCACCGGGTGGATCGCGGCGGTGTCGCAAATCTTTTTGCCCGCTGGGGACCCAAAGGTGCTTACCGCAGCTTTGGCTTCAACGGCCATGTCGATGTCGTGCCCGTCGGTGATGTCGGTGCCTGGACCCAAGACCCGTTCGGCGCGGCGGTGGTGGCAGGCTGGATGTATGGGCGCGGCGCCACCGACATGAAATCCGCTGTCGCAGCCTTTGCCGCCGCCGCGGTGGATTTCGTGACCCAAACCCCCCCCGATGGCGCGCTGATCCTCACCATCACCGGCGATGAGGAAGGCCCGTCGATCGACGGCACGCAGGCTTTGCTGGACTGGATGGGCCAGCACGGCGAACGGATGTCCCATTGCCTTGTGGGCGAGCCCACTTGCCCTAACACCTTGGGTGATATGATGAAAATCGGCAGGCGGGGCTCGCTTACCGTCTGGTTCGCAGCCCAGGGCGTCCAAGGCCATTCGGCCTATCCGCACCGCGCCCGCAACCCGTTGAGCGCGCTGGTCAAACTGCTGACCCGGCTGGAGGCCGAACCCCTGGACCACGGGACCGACCATTTCGATGCTTCCAGCCTTGCCATCACCACCATCGACTGCGGCAATCCCGCGACCAACGTGATCCCGGCCAAGGCTCAGGCCACCGTCAACATCCGGTTCAACGACGCGCATTCCGGGGCCAGCCTGACCGATTGGCTGGCCGAACATGCGCGGGCGGTGGCGGCTGAAACCGGGGTGCAAATTGGCTTGCGGGTCAGCATCTCGGGCGAAAGTTTCCTGACCGAACCGGGGGATTTCACTGCCCTGGTGGCGGCGGCGGTCAAGGCGGAAACCGGGCTTATGCCCGAAGCTTCGACCTCCGGCGGCACTTCGGATGCGCGGTTCGTCAAGAACCACTGCCCGGTCGTCGAATTCGGGCTGGTCGGCCAAACCATGCATCAGGTCGATGAACGGGTCGAGGTTGCGCAGATCCACCGGCTCAAATCGATCTACGCCCGGGTTTTGCAAGATTATTTCGCATGAGGGTCCGGCAAAATCAGGCCGGCACCGGGCGGTCCCGCGTGCGCTTGGCCATAGCCGAGACCGGTCCGGCCCGCCCGGCATGGCACTTGGGGCGACTGGCAGCGGGCAGCCAAACTGGGTCTGGCACTTGGCTCGACCAAAATTCCTCAGGCCTCCGGGGCGGCAGGTTGGCCAAGTGCAAAACCGCGCTTGCATCCACCGGACCCGCCGTCAGCCAACCGACCGCTCAGCCCCGCACCAGACCCGCCGTCAGCCAACCAACCGCTCAGCTCCCCACCGGACCCGCCGTCAGCCAACCAACCACTCAGTTCCCCACCGGACCCGCCGTCAGCCAACCGACCACTCAGCCCCGCACCAGACCCGCCGTCAGCCAACCGACCGTTCAGCCCCGCACCAAACTGTAAGGCACCCACCAGAAATGGCCATCCTCATCACCGAAACCCGCGATATCGCGCTGTGCCGGGCTTTGCGCCGGACCGTGTTCACCCTGGAACAAGGGGTCAGCGCGGCGGACGAGTTGGACGATCAGGACGAGGCCGCCATCCACCTACTGGCGTGCGACGACGGCTGGGCCTGCGGCTCCGCCCGCCTGCTGATCTTGGGCAGCACCGGCAAAATTGGCCGGGTCTGCGTTTTGGCCTCGGCCCGCGGCTGCGGCATCGGGGCCGCGCTGATCCGCGCCGGGGTCGAGTGTTTCCACCAGATGCCGGCGATTACGCTGGTCAAACTTGGAGCCCAAACCCATGCGATTGGCTTTTACGCCGGCTTGGGGTTTCGGGCTGTCGGTGAGGTCTACAACGACGCAGGCATCCCCCACCGCGATATGGTTTTGGAAACGCGGTCTGAACGTCCGGCCGAGCGCGCGCCCGACGTTTGACCACGCGCCCCCCAGACCTGAGCCCCCGGCCACGGTTGCACCGCACCATGCGGGATATTCCGCCGCGAACTGCCGAGGTAGACCTGAGCCCCGGCCACGGTCGAACTGCACCCCAATCCGTCCCGATGACGAGGCACTGCATGTAGACCTGAGCCCACGGCCACGGTTGCACCGCACCGGCTGGCTCACGCCGATCGCGGAAAGATCTCCGGCGCCATGGCCACCGTCGGACGCCAGTGTGCGGCCGGGTTGGGGCGGGCCCGGTCTTTTGCGATGGCGAATTGGCTGACCAGCGCGCTCATCCCGGCCGCCTCGTGGCTCAAGGCCTGGGTCGCTGTGCCGGATTGTTCGACCATCGCGGCATTGTGCTGGGTGACTTGATCCAGCTGTGCCACGCCGATGTTGATCTCGGTCAGCCCATGCGCCTGTTCCAGCGATCCGGCGGCGATGTTGGACACCAGCCGCGAAATCTGCGCCACCTGATGCACCACCGATGACAGCGACCGGCCCGCGCTGTCGACCTGCTGCACGCCGCTATGGACATGGCCGGAGCTTGCGCTGATCAGCACCTTGATCTCTTTGGCCGCAACCGACGACCGCTGCGCAAGGGCCCGCACTTCGCTGGCGACCACGGCAAACCCGCGGCCCGCATCGCCCGCCCGTGCGGCCTCAACCCCGGCGTTCAGGGCCAGGAGGTTGGTCTGAAACGCAATGTCGTCAATCACCCCGATGATCTGCGAGATTTGGGTCGAGGATGCCTCGATCTCGTTCATCGCCGTCACGGCGCCCTGGACCACCCTTCCGCTTTCCTCGACATCGTGGCGGGCTTTGAGCACGACCGCCTCGACCTCTTTGGCGCTTTCGGCCGCAGATGTGACGCTTGCCGTCATCTGTTGCAGGGCTGCCGCGGTTTCTTCCAGCGTGGCCGCCTGGGTTTCGGTCCGCGAAGCCAGATCTTCCGCCGCCCGCCCGATATCGACCGACCGGGCCCGGATGCTTTCGCTGGCCGCCACGACCTGGCCGATCATCC
The DNA here is from genome assembly GCA_043746955.1 of bacterium. Classification (GTDB taxonomy): domain Bacteria; phylum Pseudomonadota; class Alphaproteobacteria; order Rhodobacterales; family Rhodobacteraceae; genus Stagnihabitans. Next base: position 3,958 of record JAYTQA010000458.1, read on the forward strand.
GGCTCAATTGATCGACCGAGGTGTTGAAATCCTGGCGCAGCGGATCATGGTCGGCACTGAAGGCCGCGTCGATCCGATGGCTGAGGTTGCCGGTGGCAAGGTTGCGCAGACCCTCGCCCAGACCGGCGATCATCAGGCTCACGTCCGCCCGCAGCCGGGCGTTTTGCGCGACCGTGGCCTCAACCCGGTCCGACACCCGGTCGATGTCGCGGGCGATAGCGCCAATGTCATCGTCGCGGGTGATCTGGCCGATCTTGATCGCTAAGGCACCGTCTGCCACTTGCGCAAGCGCACCGCGCAGGCGTTCGAGAGGTTTGGTCACGCTGCGCCTGACCTTGATCGCACTGAAGCTTGCCATGAGCACCGCGCCGACCGAGGCTGCCAGCAGCGCCGTGGCCCACAGCCGCGCCCGCGCGGCGTTCGCCGTGGCTGCCTGCACATCCAAGGCCCGCACTGCGGCACCGAGTTTTCCCAACTCCGCCGCCAACCCGTTGCGTTTCATCGTGAAATCCGGCAGGGCCGCGCGCCCGGCCGCATCGTCCTGCAGGCCAACCGCTGCGGTAGCCTCAGCCGAGGTCAGATAGGCCTCTGCCAGCGGCAGCACCGCTTTGGCGGCAACGCCCGCCTTGTCCGGCAAAGTCAATCCGCCCAACTCTGCAACGGCTGACCGCAGATTGCCGGCATCCGCCCGGAGTTTCGCCTGCAGCGCGGTCACATCGTCGGCCACACCGTGTGGGCCAAGCAGGACCGCGCGGATCACATCCGCCTCGACCGCCGCCTGGGCCACAGCGGTGCGCAGTTCGCTTTGGATCGCCACCGGTAAAATCTGCGCCTCACCTGCGGCCAAGGCCGTCATATAAAGCCCCAAAAGGCCCACGCCCGCCGGCACGATCACCGCCAGCACGGACCAAGCCCCCGCGATCAGCAGCCGGGTTTTGATGGGAAGCGAACGCGCCATGAGGGCCCCTGTCAGTCAAATGCCCTCGCACCATGACCCGGCAATCTTTAAGAACTGAACAACGCCGCTGCACCCGATTGCAGATATTTGCCGGTCGCTGCGATTTGTCGCGGGCCCCCGCCCGCCCCACATCAACCCCGCCTTCGGCCTCAGGTTACGCCGTCAGCCCGGCTAAGCTGCATAACCGCGCGCAATGCCCGCCACCCAAGCCACCTTCCGCGCCGGAGCCTTGATCGTCCACGCCCATGTCCGCGATGATGCCGGCAAACCGACCTCCGACCCCGCCCGTTTTGCCGTCCTGATGGCTGGTATCCGGCAGACCTGCCCCGGCATGATCATCCAGCTTTCAACCGGTGGCCGCTCTGGCGCAGGCCAGGCCCGTGGCGGTATGCTGGCCCCGCAACCGCAGATGGCCAGCCTTTCGGTCGGCTCCAACAACTTCCCGACCCGGGATTATGAGAACCTGCCCGATCTGGTAAACTGGCTCGCCGCCGAAATGCGCACCCACCGCGTGAAGCCCGCACCAAAGCTCTCGCCTGAGGAGCGCGCCCCCAACCGCGACCGCATCGCCTGCGCCCACCAGTGCTGGCCCGATCCGATGGTCCCCGATGACCCAAGCATGCCCGAGGTGAAGCGCCGCTCTTGCCACCTCCGTGGCCAAACCGCAGATCTGAGAATCCCGGAACTTGTAGCTACAAAAGAACTACGGGAAAACTACGGATAAACTACGCCAAAACTACCGTCCCAACGCGCCAAACCGATGGAATTCTTGGCCACTGTCCCCGGTGCCGCTGGTGAACCCCCAAGCGACCCCGACCCCAAGCTGGCACAATCCGGACCCGCCCAAAATGCGAACGCCTGCGGTCCACCGCTGCAGATCGCCGTCTGACACCTCCAGGCCTTGGACCGGTTAACGCTGTGGCTTTGATCGCTAAAGTTTGAGCCACTTTTGGCAGCCGACGGAGTGCCGCATGCGGATCTTTTCGGGCTTTGCGCGCCAGATGGAGTGTCTCAATTTGTGCTTTCCGGGTCGCATGGGCTGCCGCGTGGCTGCGACAAGCCGGTTCCGAATGGGATTATCTTGATCAGTCACAACGACTTGCGCGGGCGCGATCCACCCGCCGCCGATGGTCCGCCAAAGCCGTTGGATCATCATCGGGTGCGGTGGGCCGGATGTGGGGTGGTTGCCAGGATGCTGAACAAACCGGCCGCCGAGGCGCACAGTCGGCTTGCCATCCGACCGCCGAAACACCCGCGAAATTAGGGGCTTAGGTCACCAAAAACGGCTGGACCCTGCAGGCACCCCCCTTGGATGCAACCGGTTCATCGGTGAAATCCAAGTCCGGCAAGCCGGCTTATGCCTTGCCGACGTCGAAGCTTAGCGCTATTAATTCAAGAACAAACAATGAACATTTCGAGTCGGGGGCTTCTGTGGTACATGTCTCGAATATCCACATTTCCAAAAGCGGTACGCCAGACCGACACGGCGGACCAAGGCTGCAGGCCGGCGGTGTCCTTGTCCGAGGTCTTTGTCGCAGATGCCGGGGCGGTGGGCTTTGTTCTGGCGCACCTTGCCCATACCGCAGCCCCGATCCTGTGGATTCAGGACAGGATGTCGCGCAGGGAAACCGGGCGGCCGCATGTTCCGGGGCTTGGGGCGGGGCATCGGCTTCTGCTGGTGGAGATTACCCGCCCCGCCGATGTGCTGATCGCGGCGGAAGAAGGGCTGCGCTGCACGGCGCTGTCGGCGGTGGTGGCCGAGATCTGGGGCGACCCGGTTGCGCTGAATTTCACCGCAACCAAACGTCTGGCACTGCGGGCCGAGGCGGTGGGGCTGCCTTGCTGGCTGATCCGGCATGGCGGCAGTGCCGATCTGAGTGCAGCGCGCGACCGCTGGCGGATTGCCTCCCTGCCCTCCGCCCTCAATCC
>JAYTQA010000459.1:0-2565 GCA_043746955.1 bacterium
GCCCGGACGCGGGAAGGTGTCATGCAGGTCGAACTCGCGGCCCTCAGCTACCAACGCTCGCGGCTGGTGCGGGCCTGGACCCACCTGGAACGTCAGCGGGGCGGCTTTGGCTTTGTCGGCGGCCCCGGTGAAACCCAGATCGAAACTGACCGGCGGGCGATTGATGACGAGGTGATCAAGCTCAAGCGCCAGTTGGGGCAGGTGGCCAAAACCCGCGAGTTGCACCGCGCCGCGCGGCGCAAAGTGCCATTCCCGATCGTGGCCTTGGTCGGCTATACCAACGCCGGCAAATCCACCCTGTTCAACCGGATGACCGGCGCCGATGTGCTGGCCAAAGACATGCTGTTTGCCACCCTTGACCCGACGATGCGCGGCGTGACCCTGCCGGGAAGCGAAGGTGGGGCAGGCCGCAAAGCCATTGTCTCCGACACGGTGGGCTTCATTTCAGACCTGCCGACCCAATTGGTCGCGGCGTTCCGTGCGACGTTGGAAGAAGTGCTGGAGGCTGACCTGATCCTGCATATCCGCGACATCGCCCATCCCGAGTCCGCCGAACAGGCGGCGGATGTGGCCGATATCCTGACCTCGCTAGGTGTTAAACCCGACATGCCGCAGATCGAGGTCTGGAACAAGCTTGACCTCGTCGCCCCCGAAGCCCGCGCCGCGCTGGACGTGCAATCGGCCAACCGCCCGCAGGTTTTCGCCATCTCGGCCCTGACCGGCGCGGGCCTGCCCGCCCTGCTGGACGCGATCAGCACCGCCTTTGACGAGGCTAAGACCGAAACCGACCTGCGCCTGCCCTTCGCCATGGGCCGCGCGCACGCCTGGCTGCATGCCGAAGATGTGGTGGTCCGCGAGACCCTGACCGACGACGGCTGGCAGATCCACCTGCGCTGGACCCCGCGTCAGCAAGCCCGGTTTCAAGCGCTGTAACGCTGCGCAGCGGCACCCCCAAGAACGCTCCGGGAGGGATATTTAGACCAGAATGAAAGGCGATTTCACTTTGGCACAAATACCCCCGCCGGAGGCTCAGGCCAGCCCAAGGCACCGCGTTACTTGGCGGGCACCAGATGGGTGATGCCCACGGCGCCCGCGCGCGCCAGTTCGGGGTCCAGCGTCATCGGAATATATTCGCCGCGCCGCCAAAGCTCTGACAGGTCGTCGTAGTGGCGGCTTAACGGATGGCCGCTTTGCCCGGTCGCGATGATGAAGACCGAACTTTCCGGATCGGCAAAATCATAAACCCCCCGGTAGCCGCCGCCGTGGACATTCTGGTAGGGCTCCGGCCCGGTGCCACGGGTTTCGCCCCGCATCAAGGTGTTGTCGCCGCCGCTGGTGCTTTGGCGGATGTTCACGAAGTAATGCACCAGCGGCACATCGCCCAGCACCGGATGATCGTGGGTCGCCTCATGCGCATCGCCCCAGCGCCAGCTTTCGATCTTTTTGCCATACTTTTCCGACAGTTGCAGCAAAGCGTCGTCCAGTGCGATCTTGGCAATGTCGGCACAGCTTTCCACCGCCGCCGATTGGACCACATCGCACCAGACCGAGGCACCATCGACGTTGCGGTAGACCCGTTCGATGAAATCGGGGTTCACGTGGCGGATCACATCGGCCAAAGGCCCGATCTCATCCCGCGACAAATGATCTTGCAAGCTGCGCAACCACGCTTCGGCGATCAGCGGTTCGGGCAGGTGTTCGTTCTCCTCGCCGTTCCACTTGGCCAGCAGCGCCAAAGCGTCCTGCCGCATCCGGTCGGAGGTGCCTTCGGGGGCCGCGGCACCGGTAAACCACAAATCGCGGCCGATCAGCGGCAACAGGGTGCGCACGGTCGGCGAGACGGTGTCCAGTTGCGCCTCGACAAAGCTGTCGCGGGTGTGAACCTCCCGGGTTTTCATCAGGGTCAGCCAGCGCTGAATCCGCTGGGTGTCGCCCCAGTCGAACGATACATTCTGCGGGTAGGGCTTGTCGGTCATCTTGTTGTTGGTGTTGCCCAACAGGCCGGAGGCCGGGTTCTTGACCTGTGGGTTTTCCGAATAGGGGAAGAAGCCTTCCCAGCGGTTCTGCCCCTGCCAGCCGGGCGCGGGCATCCGGCCCTGGGTCGAGTTGGCCAGATCCCGCTTCGGCATCCGGCCGACCATCTGCATCGCGATGTTCTTGGCATCGACCAGCATCAGGTTCTGCGCCGGGGCGACGAAGCCTTCCGCCACTGTAATCGCTTCATCGACCGAATGGGCGCGCATCAGCGCCATCGCGGCACTCATCGAGGTGTCGGCCCCATCCAGCGCGGTCCATTCCAGGGCCGCCACCGCACCCGGTGGGGTTACCGTGCCAAGGTCGTAATGGCTGCCCGGCAGGATCGGACCGCTTTCCGACCAGCGCTGGGTGATGGTGACCGGGCTCGCATCCTTGACCGTGATGATGGTGCGGCGCGAGGTGAAATCTTTCGGGCCGGAGGCGGTGATATATTGGGCAGGATTGGCCGGGTTGATCTTTTCCATCACGACGTCCTGATCATCGAGGTAGCTGGAGGTCAGGCCCCAGCCGAGCTTCTCGCTCCGCCCC
>JAYTQA010000460.1:0-2563 GCA_043746955.1 bacterium
AGCGGTCCGGATCGACTTTCCGGTGTTCGCGGGCGGCGGTAGCCATATGAACATCTCCGGCGTGGCGCTGACCAAAGCCGCACCCGACAAAGCCGCCGCACTCAAGCTGATGGAGTGGCTTTCATCGGATGAGGCACAGAAAATCTATGCCGAGACCAACCATGAATTTCCGGTCAAGGTCGGGGTGCCGCGTTCGGCTTTGGTGCAAAGCTGGGGCAGCTTCACGCCGGACTCGATGGGCCTTGCCGATATCGCCAAGGCGCGGCCCGCTGCGGTCAAACTGATGGAAGAGGTTGATTTCGACGGCTAAGGGGCGACGCGAAAACGTGAAAACCGTTTCTTCGCATAATTCGCGCATAAGTTGAGCTGTGGGATTCCTGACCGGATGGACAAATCGGGCCGGCCAGTGTTTGGTAGCGGCAAAGGGAGTCCGCAATGCCACCTTACCAGCCCCGCAAGATCATCATTGACACCGACCCCGGTCAGGACGACGCGTTTGCGATTCTTCTGGCGCTGGCGAGCCCGCAAGAGATTGATCTGCTTGGGATTTGTGCGGTGGCGGGCAATGTCGGGCTGCCCCTGACGGCCCGCAACGCCCGGATCATCTGCGAACTGGCTGGGCGGCCGGACATCAAAGTCTTCGCCGGTTGCGCCGCACCCTTGCAGCGCAAACTGGTGACGGCAGAGCATGTCCACGGCAAAACCGGCCTCGACGGGCCGGTGATGGTGGAGCCGACCATGCCTCTGCAAGCCCAGCATGCGGTTGATTTCCTGATCGAAACCCTGCGCCGTGAACCGGCTGGCACCGTGACGCTGTGCCCGCTTGGCCCGCTGACCAACCTCGCCACCGCCTTTCTGAAAGCCCCCGATATCGTCGCCCGCGTGCAGGAAGTGGTCCTGATGGGCGGGGCGTATTTTGAGGTCGGCAATATCACTCCCGCGGCGGAATTCAACATTTACGTCGACCCGGAAGCCGCTGATATCGTGTTCAAATCGAGCGTGCCGCTTGTGGTGATGCCGCTGGATGTGACCCATCAGGTGATCACCACCAAAGCCCGGGTGCAGGCGTTCTGCGACCTTGGCACCAGGGTCGGGCAGGTCGCTGCCGACTGGGCGAATTTCTTCGAACGCTTCGATATGGAGAAATACGGGATGGAGGGCGCGCCGCTGCATGACCCCTGTGTGGTGGCCTATCTGCTGCGGCCCGAACTGTTCACCGGGCGGCTGATCAATGTGGAGGTTGAAACCGGCTCTGACCTGACGCTGGGCATGACGGTTGCCGATTGGTGGGGGGTCACCAAGCGCAAGAAGAACGCGATGTTCATCGGCGGCGTCGATGCGGATGGATTTTTTGCGCTTCTGACCGAACGGCTGGGGCGGCTTTAAAGCGGTTTGGGTTTGCTAAGACTCAAACAACCGCTTTACGGCTTGGTTTTTCCGCGCATTTTTGGCGAAAACCGCGTCACACTTTTCGGAAATGCGATCTAACTTCCAAAAAAAAAGGCCGCATCCCAAGGGGTTGCGACCTTTTCTTCATGTGTTACATTAAGTTGTCATCCGGCTGAGGCGGGTTTCTTTTCCTTGATCTCGGTATGCACCAGCAGGGGGGTGCCCTTTTGGCCAACCGCCTCTTCGTTCACCACAACTTCGGAGACGTTATCCATCCCCGGCAGTTCGAACATGGTGTCCAAGAGGATATCCTCCATGATCGACCGCAGGCCCCGGGCCCCGGTCTTGCGCTTGATCGCGCGCTTGGCGATGGCGACCAATGCATCGCCGGTGAAGGTCAGCTTGACCCCCTCGATCTCGAAAAGGCGCTGGTATTGCTTGACCAGGGCGTTTTTTGGGTCAGTCAGGATGGTGACCAAAGCCGCCTCGTCCAGATCGGTCAGGGTGGCGATTACCGGCAGACGACCGACAAACTCCGGGATCAGGCCGAATTTGAGCAGATCTTCCGGCTCCAGCTCCATGAACAATTCACCAGCACCACGATCCTCCGGCCCTTTCACATCGGCGCCAAAGCCGATGGCCGAACCCTTGTTGCGTTGGGCGATGATCTTTTCCAGACCGGCAAACGCGCCACCGCAGATGAACAGGATGTTGGTCGTGTCCACTTGCAGGAATTCCTGCTGCGGATGCTTGCGACCGCCCTGCGGCGGCACCGAGGCCACGGTACCTTCCATGATCTTCAACAGCGCCTGCTGCACGCCTTCGCCCGACACATCGCGGGTGATCGAAGGGTTGTCCGACTTGCGGGTGATTTTATCGACCTCGTCGATGTAGACGATGCCGCGTTGCGCCCGTTCGACGTTGTATTCCGAGGCCTGCAGCAGCTTGAGGATGATATTCTCGACATCCTCGCCGACATAGCCAGCCTCGGTCAGCGTGGTGGCATCGGCCATGGTAAACGGCACTTCGAGAATCCGCGCCAAGGTTTGCGCCAACAGGGTCTTGCCGCAACCGGTCGGCCCGATCAGCAGGATGTTCGACTTCGCCAGTTCCACCTCGGATTTGCTGCCGTGGTTCAGGCGTTTGTAGTGGTTGTGCACGGCCACAGATAGCA
>JAYTQA010000461.1:0-6814 GCA_043746955.1 bacterium
TGCGCAATGGCGAACGCAGCGATCTGCGCAGCCAGTTGGGCATGGAGGCCGTGGCCAATGGGCTGACCTTCCAGTCGGACGAGTTCAAGCAGAAGAAGACAGCCTATCTAAAAGCACTGAAAGAGGGCCGCAAATGACCTTTCAATCTGGCACCATGCGCGCGGCGCGCCTGCACGCATGCCAAGACGGTCGGGCCGAATTGCGGCTGGATACCGATGTCGCGATCCCGTCCCCCGCTGCGGGCGAGGTTCTGATCCGGGTGCGGGCTTGCGGCCTTAATCAGGTGGACCTGCTGACCAAGGATGGCCAAACGCCGCAGGACGTGCCCCTGCCCCACATTTCTGGAACCGAAGTCGCCGGTGATATCGCGGCCTTGGGCGCGGGTGTGACCGATTGGGAGATCGGCACGCGCGTGGTCGTCGATCCGATCATCGCCTGCCGCCACTGCGAGAACTGCATCCGGGGTGAGACCAACATGTGCCGCACCAGCCGGGTGTTCGGTGTCCAGACTGCGGGGGGCTATGCCGAATATTCCGTGGCACCGGCGCGCCAACTGCTGAAGCTGCCCGAGAATTTAGACTATGCCGCAGCCGCCGCGATGGCGGTGACCGGGCCAACCGCCTGGCACATGCTGCGCGACCGCGCAAAGGTCGTGCTGGGTGAGGATGTGCTGATCATCGCCGCCGGTTCGGGCATCGGCGTTTTGGGCATGCAGATTGCCGCAGCGGCAGGCGCCCGCGTGATAGCGACCGCCGGCGGTGCCGACAAGGTTCGCCGCGCGCTGGAGGTCGGGGCCGATTTTGCGGTCGATCACAACGATCCGACCTGGCCCGATCAGGTCCGGCGCATAACCCACGGGCGCGGCGTCGACATCGTGTTCGAACATGTCGGCGCGGCGACGTGGCAGGGCAGCCTAAAGGCCTTGGCGCGCGGTGGTCGTCTGGTGACCTGCGGCGGGCATACCGGCTTTCAGGTCGGCTTCAACCTCTGGCACCTTTTCGTCAAGGAGCAGACCCTGATCGGTTCTTTTGGCGGCACCAGGCGCGATTTTCTGGAGGTCATGCGGATGGCCGGACAGGGAAATCTGCGGCAGGTGGTGCAGGAAAGCTTTTCGCTGGCAGATGTCCCAAGGGCCCAGGAGCTGTTGCGGCAGCGCAAGGTCTTCGGCAAGCTGATCCTTGATCCGACCTTGCCGTAAAGCGGCGATGTTCGGGGGCTGATCGCCCGCCTTTAAGGACACTGCATCAAACAGGTTTGAATTCCCATTTGATGCCAGTCACCGCACCTCAGAGCGTGATGCGGAAAAGTGGTACGCGGTTTTCCTCAACAATTACGCAACCACTGGAAATCCTGAGCATGACGATGTTTCTATCAAACATTGTCATGCTCAGCCAAAACCCGCGACCGGACCTTGGCCCTCACACCAGTGGCGGTGCCGGATCGGGGGCGATCTTGGCAACCATGCGCTGAAAGCCCGGCCGCGCGCCGATCCGCTGCAGATAACCGCGAATGTTGGGATAGCCGGCAAGGTCAAGCGGGGTGAACAGCCGCATCGTTGTCAGCGGGAACGCCATGATGATGTCAGCCGCGGTGAATTCAGCGCCAGCCAGATAGGGTGCTGCACCAAGTCGCTGCTCGACCATGTCGAAGCCGCGGGCATAGCGGGTGTTGATGTCGCGCACCGTCGGGTTGGCGGGCTCGACATTCAGAACGCCGAGACAAAAGGTCAGGATGCCCCCCGCCATGAAGGAGCCATTGGCGTAGTGCATCCAGTACAGGTAGTTCGCAAAATCAGGGCTGTTTGGCCCGAGTGCGAAGCGACCCTGACCATGTTTGGCGATGATATATTCAAGGATGGCACCAGATTCGGCCAGCGTCATGTCGCCGTCGGTGATCACGGGCGAGGTGCCGCTGGGATGCAATGCCCGGTAGGCCGGCGGCGTCAGATTGACCGCTGTGCGCTCGTATCGGATAAAATTATAGGGAATTTCCAGTTCCTCGCAGAGCCAGACGACCCGTTCTGACTGCGAAATGCCAAGGTGGTGGACGGTAAGCATGCGGATATCCCTGTGTTGACGGTGACGGAGTATCTGGGCCATGAACCTGTCCAGATCAGGCTAGAAACAGCAAACTTCCTTGCAACGGAAATCCCCTTGCCAGACCGTGGCAGCCGCAACGGGTCGAACCGACACGACGCATGGCTTGGAACCGTCGCAGGTCGGTTACCCGGCTTGCGTCGTTGCCCCGACGCTGCGCAGCACATGCGAGACCATCTGATCGCAGATCGCCTCCTTGGACAGCCGCGAGGGTTCGCGGTACCAGGCGAAGACGAAGCTGACCATCCCGGTCACCACCTGACTGGCAACGGCCAGATCGTTGAATTCAAAGACGCCCGCCTTCTTGCCTTCGGACAGGATCATGCGGACCTGCGTGTCGATCTGACGGCGCATCTCGGCGATTTCTACGGCCACCTCTTTGGGCAGGTTCAACTGTTCCCGAAAGTAGATCGACACCAGCTTGTGCATGTCCAGCACGATCATCGTGAACTGACCGGTGACCAGGGCCAGCGTCTCGGTCGGCGACAGCGATTTTTCGATCACCCGCGTTGTGACGCCCAGCCATTCCCGCAGGGTGCGGCGGGCGATTTCCGACAGAAGTTCGGCTTTGTTTTCAAAATGATAATAAACGAAGGGTTTCGTGGCGCCAATGCTTTCGGCGATGACGTCCATCGTCGTGGGCAGGTAGCCGTTTGTGTAGAAAAGATCGACTGCACTTTGCAGGATCTTCTCGCGTTTCAGTTCCGCCACCTCATCCCAGACAGAGGTGGCCTTGGGGTTGTTGCGCGCTTTTGACATCTGGCTTCCTTGACGGAGCCCCCGGTTACCACAAAATACTGACTGGTAGCAAACTATTCCGCTGCGTTGCCTGCTTCAAACCGGTGCGCCAAGGCAACACATTACCGGGCAAAAAGCCGCGGCCCGCGATGTCACATAGGTCGCGCGATGGCCCGGTCGACGAACTCGGTCACAGCTTCGACATAGGCAGCACCGGTCAGCCCGCGTTTCCGAAATTTCCAGCGCTTGATGTACCAGTCCTGCAGCAAGGGCATGATCATCCCGGCCAGCGTCAGGGGCGGAAGATCAATGAAAATCCCGCGGGCAATGCCATCGGCTATCGCATCGGCCATCAGCTTTTCGTTGCGCATTTCGGATTGCAGCACAATCTCGCGGGCGCCCTTGTCGAAAGCCTTGATTTCCAGAAAGGCAAAAGCGAACCAGCGCTGCAGGACGTCAGAGACTTCGATGTGCCGCCGGATCAGACCGTGCAGACGCCGAGCAGGATCCTCTTGTTCACCCTTGTCAAACGGTGCGATGGCGTTTTCAACCGCAAAGCCGACCCCGGCCAGGATCATGCGCAGCAGGGTCTCTTTGCTTTGCACATAGCTGTAGATCGCGCCGATGCTCAGGCCGCTGGCTTCCGCCAGATCGCGCGTCGTTGTGGAATGGAAGCCCTTGCGCCTGCCGATGTCCAGAGCCGCCAGAATGATCTTTTCCAGATTGGGGACGCCCACATGTTCCTTTTGCACGCGAATGGTAGCGGTGAACTGCCGGTATATGACAGCGCACAGCACGCCTGAGGTCAACTCACGCGGGCGCAATTGCAGCAGGGTCGTAGCGATAGCGTCCAAGCGTTTCTCCCTTGGTGACTCCTTTAGCTTAATTGACAGAATCCAAATGGGGGTCTACAAAAAAACGAGCGCTCGCTCAGTTTCAACGAAAACGGGTGCAAGTCAAGTCAGTTGGACCGGGGGGGGCCAGCACATATGTCGGGGGGCAGCAAACGCGGACGCTTTGGTCAGGAAGCGATCATCTTCGCGATTGCAGTCGTGGTTTTTGGCATCTTTTCGGCTCTGATCCCGGACTTTCTGTCGGCGGGCAATATCGTGTCGATGGTGCAAAGCGTGTCGGTGCTGGGGATCCTTGGCCTTGGTATGGCGATCACCATTCTGGGTCGGGGGATTGACCTGTCGATTGTTGCCTCGATGTCGGTGGCGATTGCCTGGATGCTGGTGCAGCTGAATGCCGGCGCACCCCTTGCGCAAGCCTTACCGCTGGCAATCGGATTCAGCGTTTTGGTCGGCATCATCAATGGAATTCTGGTGGCCTATGTCGAGATTCCGGCGATCTTTGCGACGCTCGCGATGGGGGTGACGGTCTACGGCTTTGGCAAGTTCTTCCTGGTTGAATCCGACGTGAATCATGTGCCGGAAAGTTGGCGCTGGCTGGCCGATCGGGTTGCGGTACGTCCGCTGGGGTTGCCGGTGCCGGTGATTGCGTTCCTCGGCTGCGCAGTTCTGGCCCATTTTGCCTTGCGCTATCTGCGGGATGGCCGGTTCATCTACGCGATGGGCGACAACCCGGTCGCGGCCCGCACGACCGGGGTACCGGTGCGGCTGATGATGGTGCTGCAATATGTCATCTCGGCGCTGATTGCCTTGTTGGCGGGGCTTCTTATGACCATGCTGGTGACCAGCATGAACACGCGGATCGTATCGGGGACGCTGGTCTACGACGTTATACTGGTCGTCGTGCTGGGCGGGATTTCGCTATCAGGCGGACGTGGCGGGATTTTCAGCGTGGTGGTCGGCACCCTCTTGATCGGGATCATGCTGAACGGGATGACCATGCTGAACCTGACTTATACCGCCCAGAACGTCATCAAGGCCCTGATCCTGCTTCTGGCTTTGGTCTTGGATACATTGATTAACCCGCGCGACGAGCAGACTGCGCAGCAAGGCGATATCTAACCCCTCCGGAAGCAGGTTTTGGGGGGACGGGGCCGAAATTGCCCAAAACCGAACGATCAATCAAGGGAGGAAACCTGATGGATTACAAGACGATGATTAAGGCAGGGCTGATCTGTGCGGCCTTGACTGTAACGGCAGGACTGGCGATGGCGCAAGACAGCGTCGCACCCGGCTATTATAGCGCGCTCAAAGGCAAGAAGGTTGGCTTCGTGCCGATCTCGATGGGGTTCGATCTGACCCAAGGCTGGCTGGCTGGGATGCAGCGGCAGGCCAAGGAAATGGGCTACGAGATCATCGTGCGCGACCCGAACTGGAGCGTGGAGTCGGGCATTCAGGCCATCACCTCGCTGATCGAGGAAAAGCCCGATCTGCTGGTCATCCAGAACAATGACAACCAATCCTATAACCGTCTGGTGCAGCAGGCCGCAGCGGCGGGCATCCCGGTCATTCAGGTCCAGCAAAGTGTCGAGACCAAATCGGATGCCTATGTCGGGCCGGATTGGTACAACATCGGCACCGTGACGGCACAGGCCCTGGTTGAAAAATGCGGCACGGGAACCTCGGGCAAGATTGCGGTGGTCGAGGGCGCCACGGCGGCTCCGGCTTCGATCCTGATGAAGCAGGGCATCCAGGACTTGGTCGCCAAGCACCCGGAGATTAAAATCGTGTCGAGCCAGGCTGCGGATTGGGACGCCTCCAAAGCCTTTGCGATCACGGCGACGGTGCTTCAGCAGAACCCCGACCTCTGTGGCATCGCTGGCTTCTGGGACGTCGCCGACACCGGTACGGCGGGCGCGATCCGCGCGGCGGGTCTTGAAGGCAAAGTTGTGCTGGCGACTTCGGGTGGCGGCAGCCGCGACGCGGGCTGCGCTAAGGTCGCGTCCGGTGAGTTCGCCGTCTACAACAGCTATAACGTGGCGGGTCAGGCGCGCGATCTGAACGACGCGATCAAGATGCTGTTGCAGGCCAAACTACCCGCAGGATCTGCCCCGTTTGCGCTGCTCAGCCCGCTGGTGCAGGTGACCAAGGCCAACATGACGCCCTCGTCATGCTGGACTTTGGACGAGATCGGTAAATCCGGCGGCTGACCCGCGATTGATCCAGCCGGGCAGGTTCAGGCCTGTCCGGCACCCTTAGCCACCCCCGGACGGAAGCAGGCATGGCAAGCGACCTCTTCACCCGCTGGCGCTATAAACTTGTCCCTGACAAGATCGTCGGCGAAATCCTGTCCAAGAACTGGGTCGACAACGCGATCCCGGTTCTGTTCCTGCTGATCTCGCTGGGCGTCTTCACCGCCCTGATGCCGAACATGTTCACTGCGGGCAGCATGAGCGGCATGACGCGGACGGCGGGCGAGTATCTCCTGGTGGCGCTGGGGCTGACGATTGTGGTCATGGCGGGCGGGATCGACTTGTCGGTGGGGTCGGTCTTTGCGCTGGCGAACCTGTCGACGCTGGCGCTTGGCGGCGTGGTGGGCCTGCCGTGGGGACTGGCAGCGCTGGTCGTGCTGGCGATGGGCGGGCTGCTGGGCCTGGTGAACGGGGTTCTGATCGGCTATCTGCGGCTCAGGGCGTTTCTGACCACGCTGGTCATGTTGATCATTGTGCGGTCGGTGACCGACACGCTGCTGCTGGCCTATTCCAAACAGATTTCATCGGTCCAGATCAAAAATCAAGTGTGGGATTTTCTGGCCTTCAAGACGATCTTTGGCGTCGCGCCGAGTTTCCTCGTGGCCTTGGCCTTGGCGGTCCTCGCGCATTTCACCCTGACACGCCTGCGCCCGGGCTGGCATATTCTGGCGGTTGGCGGCTCACGGCGCGCCGCGCATAACGCAGGGATTGATGTTCGGCGCACCGTCTGCCTGACCTATGTGGCGTCTGGCATTCTGACGGCGGCGGCGGGAGTGTTCTATGCCGCACGGCTGGCCAGTCTGGGCAACGACACCGGGCTTGGCCTGGAGATTACCATCCTGACGGCGGTTGTTCTGGGCGGCACCAGCCTTGGCGG
>JAYTQA010000462.1:0-6800 GCA_043746955.1 bacterium
GCGGGATCCTTGACCTCAAGTGCCGTCAGCAGCCCATCGCCGAACGCCTGCGCCCGACTGGTCGCCTTGGCCTTTTGCCATTCGTTATAGGCCGCCCCGCCGACGATCAGCACCACCAGCAAAACCGCGATCCAGCCATAGCTGCGGAAGGCCGCAAACAGCCGGTCGCGCCGCACGGCATCGGTGACTTCATCGACGAAACTGTCTGGCGTGCTCATGCGAACCCCTGCTTTTCGCCCGTCTTACACGGTTAGCCCCAAGTTGGACAAGCCCTGCGGCGGCGGGGTGGAAGAATGCTGCCAGTGTCAGGTGCTTGCCTGACCGCCGCATCCTCGCTAGCGTTGCGCCATGACCAGCCATCATTTCATCCCCAGCCAATATCACAACGTTCTGGCCACTCTGCCGCCCGCCCTGACGGTGGACAGCGGCGATACGGTCACGACCGAGACCATTGACGCCAATGGCTGGGACAAAGCGGGCGTCAAGGTCACCCATGGCCCCAACCCGATGAACGGCCCGATAGCCGTGGCTGGTGCGGAACCCGGCGACCGGCTGAAGGTTGAAATTCTTAGCATGAAGCCTAACCGCGCCACCGGCTGGACCCGGGCTGCGCTGGCGGAGAATGTCGTGGACCCCACGTTTGTGCCGCACCTGCCGCCGCGCGCCCGTGCCACCTGGGCGATTGACCGCAACGCGCGAACCGTGACGCTGGAGGACCCTCCGGCTGGCTTTGCCTTGAGCCTGCCGCTCGCGCCGATGATCGGCTGCTTTGGCGTGGCGCCAAACGGCGGTCAGGCGATTTCCACCGCGACCAGCGCCGAACATGGCGGCAACATGGATTATCGCCGTCTTGGGCCCGGGGCGACCGTGTGGTTTCCGGTGTCAGCACCCGGTGCGTTGTTCTTCCTTGGCGATGCCCATGCCATTCAGGGCGACGGCGAGATTGTGGGCACCGGGGTTGAGACGTGTTTTCAGGTGACGGTCCGCCTGAGCGTGGAAAAACGCACGATCCTCTGGCCAAGGGGAGAGACTGACCGCGATATCTTCACCCTCGGCAATGCCCGCCCGCTGGAGCAAGCCTTGCAACATGCGACGACCGAAATGGTGCGCTGGCTGGGGGAGGATTACGGGTTGGATGTGCTGGCCGCGAGCCACCTGCTCGGCCAATGCGTCCGCTATGACATCGGCAACGTGTTTGACCCGGCGTTCACCGTGGCTTGCAGGTTGCCGAAAGCACTGCTGCGGCGCTGAGGGATCATCCCCCGCAAAGCTTCATGATTCCCTCATCGGGGCAAATGGCCAATCAGACATGCACTCCTCTGAAGCGATTGCCCTTGCGGAAGTTTTCAAATTCCAGATCGCTGGAATCGGGCGCTGGCGGGTCAATGGTCTGGGCGGCGCTTTGCATCTCCTCGGCCGACTGGCGTTCCCACATCGCACAGTAGCGGCCGCCCAAGGCCAACAGCTCGTCATGGGTGCCTTCCTCGCGGACCTGACCTTCTTCCAGCACCAGAATCCGGTCGCTGTCGGCGATGGTCGAAAGCCTGTGCGCGATAGTGATGACCGACCGGCCCTGCCCCATCAGCTTCAGGCTTTCCTGAATGTCGCGCTCGGTTTGGGTATCCAGCGCCGAGGTCGCCTCGTCCAGCACCAGAATCGGCGGGTTTTTCAACAGGGTCCGCGCAATGCCGACCCGCTGCTTTTCGCCGCCGGAGAGTTTCAGCCCGCGTTCGCCGACCTTCGCCTGATAGCCTTCGGGCAGCGAGGTGATGAAGTCGTGGATTTTGGCCGCTTTGGCCGCAGCCTCGACCTCGGCGCGCGAGGCATCCGGGTTGCCGTAAGCGATGTTGTAATAGACCGTATCGTTGAACAGAACGGTATCTTGCGGCACCACGCCAATCGCCTGATGCAGGCTGGTTTGGCTGACCGACCGGATGTCCTGCCCATCGATCGTGATCGCCCCGCCGGTGATGTCATAGAACCGGAACAACAGCCGCCCGATGGTGGATTTGCCCGAACCTGACGGCCCGACGAGGGCGATCTTTTGCCCTGGCCCGACGCGCACCGAGACACCCTTCAGAATCGCGCGGTTGGCATCATAGGCGAAGAACACGTTGTCAAAGACGACCTCGCCGTTCGGCACTTTCAGATCAGGCGCACCCGGCGCATCGACCACTTCGGCGGGCTGGGCCAGAAGGCCAAACATCTCGCCCATATCGACCAGAGCCTGGCGGATTTCGCGGTAAACCGTACCCAGAAAGCCCAAAGGCAGCGTGATCTGCATCATATAGGCGTTGACCATGACGAAATCGCCGACCGTGAAGCGGCCTTGCTGGACGCCTAACGCTGACATGACCATGACAATGATCAGGCCGATGGTGATGATGACGTTTTGCCCGATGTTCAGCACCGACAAGGATTGCCCGGTGCGGACCGCAAAGCCCTCATACTTCTCCATCGCGCGGTCATAGCGCTGCGCCTCACGGGCTTCGGCGTTGAAATACTTGACGGTTTCGAAATTCAGCAGCGAGTCGATCGCCTTCTGGTTGGCATCGGTGTCCTGATCGTTCATCGCCCGGCGGATTTGCACCCGCCATTCGGTGACCTTGAACGTGTAGGTGACATAGATCGCAATCGTGACCAGCACGACCACCATATAAACCCAGCCGAAGTAGAGCGCGAAGATCACCGACACCATGGTCAGTTCGACAATCAGCGGGATGATCGAGAACAGCATGAAGCGCAAAAGGAAATCGACGCCTTTGACACCGCGCTCGATCACCCGGCTGAGGCCGCCGGTTTTGCGGGTGATGTGATAGCGCAGGCTGAGCCGGTGAATGTGGGTGAAGGTTTCAAACGCCAGTTTGCGCAGCGCCCGTTGGCCGACCCGGACGAAAATCCAGTCGCGCATCTCGCCGAAAAACACCATGCCCATCCGGAACAGGCCATAGACCACGGTCAGCGCGACCGCCCCCACCAGCAGGGGCGTGGCGGGGTCGAGGCTCGCGTGGTTGGTCAGCGCGTCGATGGCTTTCTTGTAGATATAGGGCGTGCAGACCGAGACGATCTTGGAGACCAAGAGCATCGCCAGTGCGGCCACGACGCGGCGTTTGACCCAAACCTCGTCCTTGGGCCACAGGTAAGGCGCCACGCGTTTCATCGTCTGCCAGCCCGAGGCGGGGGCTTTGGCGATCTCGGCCGTGGTGCCGGTGCTGGCAGTTTTTGCGAAGCGGGCGCGGGGCATAGGCTGTCCTTTGGCCCGAAAGCGGCGGGCTCGCCGGGGCACGACAGATTTGGGCTGCTATGGCCGCGAAGTAAAGCCCCCCGGCCCCGAGGTTTGCCCAGTGGTTTGCCGCCAGGTTTGCCGCCAGGTTTGCGCCGCTGCTTGCGCGGTTGGTGCGCGAAGCGGGCGGTCTAGTTTTGCGGCATGGTAAAGACCTGACCGGGATAGATCAGGTCGGGGTTTTTGATCTTGGTTTTGTTGGCCGCAAAGACCTGCACATACATAATCCCATCGCCCATCTGGCGCTTGGCAATACCCCAAAGGGTGTAGCCGGGCTGGACCGTCACGGTGACCGGGGCGGTGGTGGCCGGGGCGGTCGCCGCAGTGGACGTAGCCGGGGCTGTGCTGTCTGCGGCGGTCAGGGCGGCGTCAGGCGCTTTGACCATGCCGCTTGCCGCGGCGAGGGCCTGGGCGGTTTCGCGCTTGAACGGGGTTTCATAGCGCGAGGTCACTTTGCCCGACCCATCCAGCTGATCGACCCGCAGGGTATAGAGGCCCGGTGTGATGCCGGTTTGGGTTTCGGCCCAGGTGCCGTCGGCGGCAATCGGCACCGGATCGCCCAAAGCCACGGTGTTCAGATACAGCCGGACGTGGGCCCCCGGCGCGCCACGCCCGCCAAACTGCACCTCGGTGCCAGACGGGTAAGTGATGGTTTCAAGGGTGACGTTGCCGGCAACCCCTGACGGTGCGGCGGTCGCCGGTTGCAGCAGCTTGGCCCCCTGATCGGTGACGACCAGGGCTGCCGTGGTGTTTGGCGCGGCGGTGGGCGGGGCGGTGGTGTTTGGCGCGGTGGTGGTCGTGGCAGCGGTGTTTGGCGCAGTGGTGTTTGCGGCGGAGGAGTTTGGCGCAGTCGTGGAGGGCGCAGTGGTGTTTGGCGCGGGGGTGTTTGCGGCAGTCGTCGTGGGCGCAATGGTGGTCGGGACGCTGGTGGTGGCGGGGGTGTTGGCGGGGGTGTTGGGGGCAGTGGAGTTTGCCGCAGAGGTGGTGGCGGTGGCGGGCGGAGTCGCGGTGGTGCCAGTGCTGGCGGTCGCGGCGCTGGCGGTCGCGGTGCTGGCGGTCGCGGTGCTGGCAGCGGGGGCTGGCGGGGCTGCGGTGCCCATCAGCGCCACAACCGTGCGCGCCTCGACCATCGTGCCATCGGGCAGGGTTGCTATCAGTGTCAGCAGCCGCCCGGCACCGGCCTGCGGCAAGGTAAAGATCGCCACGAACTTGCCGCTGGCATCGGCGGTGGCGGTGGCGACCTCGGCCCCATCGACCCGGAGCGAGACCTTGGCCATGGGAGCGACCTGCCCGGCCACAACGGTAGCACCGTCCGGGTCGACCCGGACGACATCAAACCGCGCGCCGGCTGCGGTATCAGCCGGGGCAGTCGTGGCCGCAGCCGTCGGGGCCAAAGCGGCGGCGGCGGCATTGGCGGCTGCATTGGCGGCTGTGGCAGCAGTGGCATTGGCGGCTGCGGCAGCAGTGACATTGGCATCGAGTGCTGTGGCGGCGGGCGCGCTGGCATCAGCGGCAGACGCGGTGCCGGCAGCAGCGGCGGGCGCTCCGACGACAGCACCGGTGGCGGACCCGGCGGCGCTGGTATCGGTACCGGCGTCTGACCCAGATCCGGCGGGCGGGGCGGCTGCGGCGACGGACCCATCCGCAGCCGAACTGCCAGCCGGAGCGGTTGGCGCCGGAGCGGTTGGTGCTGTCTGGCTGACCGGAGCCGTGCCAGCGGCAGAAGTACCGGTGGCGGCATCCGATGCCGCAGCGCTCGGGGCGACGGGCGGAGTTGCGCTGGCGTTGTCCGGGGCCGTAGTTTTGGCGGTGGTATCGACAGTAGCAGCCGTTGGGCCCGTTGCGGACCCGGTGGTGGCGGCATCGGTCGTCGCGGCACTGGTCGTAGCGCCACCGGTCGGCGCGGCATCTGGTGCGGTGGTGGTCGCAGCAACAGTCGGGCTGGTCGCGGTCGGGCTGGTGTTGGCGGAAGGGCCAATAGTGGCACCGGGGATTTTGCGGCCCAAAACCTCATACAAGCCAGTGCCCAGCACGATCACCACGATCGCTATGACCGTGGCCCGTGTCGTGGTGCTCATCTCTGTCCAAGCCGCCATTGCGTCCCCCAAATGAAGGCGGGGACCGTGGCCGGCACCTGCTTTCAGCGATCACAATCCTCGATATCGGGGCCAAAGCAACCCGCTTTCAGAGATATTTTCCACCTGTCACCGCCAAGTTCCGGGCCAACGCCCGGCCCCCCGCGCCGGTTACTGTGCGGTCCGCATGTTTTCGGTGGCCAGATCGGAGCCAACCCGGACGATCCATTGGCAAACGGGGCCATGGGGCGGCCATCGTTGGAGCAGGCTGGCGGCTGGCCTGCGGCGCGGCGCTGCGGGTCTGACCGTCGGAGGGGCGCGCGCGGTCTACAGTGCAGGGGCCCCGAGATTGGCCGCGATCCCCGCCCCTGTGTGGACGCTGGGGCGTGGTCAGGCGGATCAGAGTTTCGCCGATGCCAGCCTGCGCAGCCACATCGCAGTTCTGCCGGATGTGACCGCGTTTGAAGCGGCGTTGCGGGGCCAAGCCTGAAGCCGCCACGCACCTTAGCTTTATCCCAGCCACTTCTTCTCAAACGCGTCCATCTCTTTCAGGAACGCGGTGGCCTCTTTGGTCCCGGCTTTCTTCACGTCGTCATTTTGCTTCTTCAACTCATCCCGGGCGGCCTTCAGATGCGCCTCAGACCAGGTGTCGCGGGCTTTTTCCAGCGCCTTGACCACGCCGGGCCGCATCGAGGTCAAACCATCGCTGTCCTTGATCAGGTCCTTGTACTCTTTGGTCATGCCTGCAACCAATTTCTCGATCGTCATCCGCTCTGCCAGCCAATCGCGGTATGCCTTGCTGGCCTCCAACTCATACTTTCTGAATTCGGCCTGAATTTTGGCCAGCTTGTTGACCTCGACCTTTTGCAGGTCGGCGTAGGCGTCGTTATATTCCTGATCGCGGGTCCCGGTGTTCTGGTGAAAGGTTTTCAGCGGATCTTGGGACAGGAACCGTTTTTTCACAAGGTCTTGTGCGACGTCGCGCGCCTCATCACCCAGAATGTCGACCAGGGATTCAGGCGTGGACTTGCCCTTGCGCAGGCAGGCGGCAAAGTCGTTCTGCGCCTGTTTGACGCCGTCCACCGAATGTTTCAGCGTCACCCCTTCGGGTTCGGGAATGGTGCCGTCGCCAGCTTCGCCTTTGGCCTTGGCTGCGGCCTGCTCGTCTGCCGCTTTGCGCTTTTCGACATGCTCTTGCACGATCTTGCGCAGGGCATTCAGAAAGGCCAGCCTGCACCCGGAGGTGTCGATCTTGCCACGCGGCGGGCGCTCAAGGATGTCAGAGTCAATAACCGGCGGTTTCGGCGGCGCGCCGTTCCACCAATCCATGATCAACTCGCCCATCATGCCCAGCACGTTGAAGTTAGGCTGGTTGAACACGAATTCGGGCTGCTCCCACTGGTTGCCGAACATCTTGACCCCTTCGGTCGAGTCGGGCGCCC
>JAYTQA010000463.1:0-2555 GCA_043746955.1 bacterium
GGCCTGCGGCTGAGGCCACGGTGCCGATTTGCGCGTTGCGCGCGGTGATCTCGCCTGCAACCGGGGCCACAACCTGCGCCCGCGCGATTTGCAGGGCCACATTGTCCAGTTGGGACTGGACACTCGCCAGTTGCGCCTTGGCTGCGGTCAGCGCCGATTGGGTCTGATCGTTGGCGGCGCTGGAGGTCGAGCCTTGGGCAAACAAGGCAGCGCTGCGGTCGGCGGTCTTTTGCGCCTCCCCGGTGCTGGATTGAGCGGAGGCGAGTGCGGCTTGCAGCTGGCTTTGATTGAGGGTGAGTGTTGCGGTCGACAGCGTCGCCAGCACCTGACCGGCCTTGACCGTATCGCCCACATTGGCGGACAGTTTCTCGATCGGCTGGCCTTCGATCAGCGGCACGACCGATACCTGTTCGACCGGGGCGATCAGGCCGGAGGCCAGGACGTGATCTTCGACCTTGCGGGGGGCCACGGTGAGGACGGTGATGGCGGGCAGAACCACCTCTGCGGCGGGGACGGCGGCGGCATCAGCCCAAACTGGCATGGGCCCCGCAACCGACAGGGTTGTGGCCAAAAGCAAAGCATAAGCAGCAAGGGTCAAACGCATGGTGGGTCTTTCAGCTAGATCATCACGGGCAGTTCAGGCGTTACGCGGTCGTCAGGCGGACTTTTGCCGCGTGCGCGCAACGACCACCACATTGTCCAAACTATGGTCGATGCTGCGCAATATCATGGAGCGGACTTCGGCTTGGTCCAGTGCAGAACCGCAGGAAAGGCAGGATGCGGCCTTGACCATCACAAAAATGAAGGAGGCAAGGGCAGAAAAGCGGCGGTTTGCCTCTTCCGCAGTCAATTGTGTCTCGGCCGCGAACACCGCGAGGAAATTGCCGCACACTTCGGCTTCCATTCTTTGGGCGGCAGCGGCAATTTCGGGAGAGCGGCGCGAGGCGGCCTCGATCTCGGTCCAAAGCGACATGTCTTTGGCACATTCTGCATTCATCACCCGGCCATGAATCCCGTGGCGCAAACCGGCCAATGGGTCGGGTGAGGCGAGGATCATCGCAAAATCGCGCTGCATCACGGCGGCATCATGCAGGATCAACGCCTGAATGATCGCGGCTTTCGACGGAAAGTAACGATAGAAGTTGCCAACGCTCATCTTGGCGGCGCGGGCCAGATCCTGCATGGAGGCACCGTCAAAGCCTTTTTCCACGAAAGTCTGGCGCACCGACGCCAGAATTTCTGCCGAGCGGATGCCGGCCTGACTGGGAAGCTGCGGGGATACTGCAAGTTGCATGGGGCGGGCGGTCCGGATGATTCTGGGGCAGGCGAGAATGAACGTTCATTCACACTTAGAGCAATGGAATCTAGCGTCAAGCGGCAAAGCAGAGGATTGGACCGATGTAACACCTTTTTACATCGATGGCAAAGCGGGAATTCGGCGGCCCAACCGGGGCTGCGGGCTGGGCGGTTGCAGCCTGTGGGCCGGGCGTGTAACACCTGAACCGATATCCGGGGCCATCCAAGCGGCGGATTGCAGGGTGAACGGGCAGGGAGGCACGGGTGCGGCGGGTAGTCATCACAGGGTTGGGCATGGTCACGCCACTGGCGTGCGGCGTGGAAGCGACATGGAGCCGGTTGCTGGCCGGGCAGTCGGGCGCCGGTACGATCACCCGCTTTGATTCGTCGCAGGTGATCACGCAGTATGCTTGCGAAATTCCGCGCGGCGATGGCAGCGACGGCACTTTCAACCCCGATCAGTGGATGGAACCGAAGGACCAGCGCAAGGTCGATGACTTTATCATCTACGGCATGACGGCGGCGGTGCAGGCGGTCAGGGATAGCGGGTGGGCGCCTGCGGATGAGGAAGATCGCTGCCGGACCGGGGTGATGATTGGCTCGGGGATTGGCGGGTTGGCCTCGATTGCCGAGACGGCGGTGCTGATCAAGGAACGCGGGCCGAGACGGGTCTCGCCGTTCTTTATTCCCGGCAGTTTGATCAATCTGATCTCGGGGCAGGTTTCGATCCGGTTTGGCTTCAAGGGGCCGAACCATGCGGTGGTGACGGCCTGTTCGACCGGCGCCCATGCGATCGGCGATGCGGCGCGGCTGATCCAGTGGGACGATGCGGATGTGATGGTGGCGGGCGGCGCAGAATCGCCGATTTGCGAGATCGGGATTGCCGGGTTCAACGCGTGTAAAGCGCTGAGCACCAAACGGGCGGATGACCCGACCAAAGCTTCGCGGCCCTATGACGGCGACCGGGATGGCTTTGTGATGGGCGAAGGGGCCGGCGTAGTGGTGCTGGAAGAATACCAGCATGCCGTCGCACGCGGGGCGAAGATTTACGCCGAGGTTTTGGGCTACGGGCTTTCGGGCGATGCCTACCACATCACAGCGCCTGCCGAGGACGGCGATGGCGGGTTCCGCTCGATGCAGATGGCGTTGAAGCGGGCAGGCCTGGTGCCGCGCCAGTTGGATTATATCAACGCGCATGGCACCTCGACCATGGCCGACACGATTGAACTGGCGGCGGTCGAGCGGTTGTTGGGCGATGC
>JAYTQA010000464.1:0-2549 GCA_043746955.1 bacterium
CCCTGCGGGCCGGGAAGCGACCGTGCAATATCTCGTCGGTGCCTTCATGTCGCTGATGATCTGGTGGCTCGACAACGGCACCACGCTGGCGCCCGGCGAAGTAGATGCATTATTTCGCCGTCTGAGCCTGGAGGGGATCCGCTTGCCGTAGGTCTTGAGCCAGCACCAGCCGGGGGGCTCAAGACGGCGCACCCCCCCCGGCTGAAATACCACCGCCTCAGGCCGAGACGATGAATTCTGTCATCATGCCGGTGGCCAGATGCGGCATGTGGTGGCAGTGCAGCATCCAGGCAGCGGCCTCGCCCGCGTCCAGCGCCACGGTCACCACGCCCATCGGCGGCACGAACACCGTGTCGCGCAAGGCTCCGGCAAAGCGGCCCCGACCGGTATCGACCACCTGAAACGCATGGCCGTGCAGGTGCATCGGGTGGCCCATCATCGACCTGTTGTGGAAGGTGATCTCGACCCGCTCGGCGGTTTTCGCGCTGACCGGCTGGTGGGTGGCCCAGGTTTGACCGTTGATCGTCCAGACATAGGGCTGCATGGCACCCGCCAGCACCAGCATCGGGGTGTTGGTCGCAGGTCGTGTGGGCAGCGGGTTGGCGGCGCGCAAAGCGCTTTCCTGACCAAGGTCGGTGTCGAAAGGTGAGGCGGCGTCGGCCAGAGCGGCCAGACGTGGCACTTTAGCGCCCGGCGTCGCAAGGATCAGGCCGGTCTGCTCGCGCGCGCCTTCGCGCAAGGCGAGAATCGGGAAGGCCCCCGCACCGGACAGGTCCACCTCGATATCCAGCCGCTGACCCATCGCCAGACCAAAGCGGGTGCCCGCGATGGGCTGGACATCGTGGCCGTCGACCGCGATCAGCCGCGCCTCGGCAGCCCCGGTGTCGATCCAGTACACCGTGGCGGCCGATCCGTTGATGATGCGCAGCCGGATGCGGCCGCCCGCCTCGACCTTGACGACCTCGGGATCAGACAAGGTGCGGTCGTTGGTCAGATAGGCGTCGAAGTCATAATCGTTGAGGTCCATCGCCATGCCCGCCATGCCGCCCGCCATGCCGCCCATCGTGTCGTCAGCCTTGGCAGTGCCCGACATAGCGGTGCCCGACATAGCCATCCCTGACATGGCCATCCCTGACATGGCCCCGCCGGTCTTGCCCATGGCCATGCCGGACATCGCACCATCGGTCTTGGCACCCTCGGTCTTGGCACCATCGGTCCTGGGCGTGTCGCCCATCGCCATGCCATGCATCGCGGTACCTCCGGTGATCTCGGCCATCACCGCCTCGGGCGACTTGAACGAGAAGTCGTGCAGCAGCATCACGACCTCCTGCCGGTCGGCCTTCACATCGGCCGCGCTCCTCACGATCAGCGGTGCCGCCAGCAGCGCCATTTCCTGCAAGGGCACATGGCTGTGCATCCAGTGGGTTCCGGGGTTGGCCGCGAAGTCATAGCTGCGCGTCTCGCCGGGTTGCAGCAAGGGCGCAGGCATGCCCGGCACGCCGTCCTGCAGATTGGGCGGGATCTGCCCGTGCCAGTGGATCAGGGTCGCCACCTCCAGCGCATTGGTCAAAGTGGCGGCAAACCGCTGGCCGGGCTCCAGGATCAGCCCGCTGCCGCCGCTGCCGTTCACCAGCCCGAACACCGTGGCGGCACGACCGTCGATGTCGAGCGTCCGTTTGGTGGCACTCAGGGTCAGCGGTGCGCCCTGTGCCGAGGCTAGGCGGGGCAAGCCGGTCGTCGCGGCAAGTGCCACGGAGGCCGCAAGGAAATCGCGGCGGTTGAGAAATGGGGTCATCGTAAGCTCCGTTTGCCCCAAAGGGGCCAGATTGAGGGAATGCCGCCAAAGCGGCGATGTCTCAGACCAAGCGGACAAGTTTGGGCGGATGACCGGACGGCGCAGGCACGATCCCGTCAAGGAGCGGAACGGCCGCAGGTGTCAGGATCACCGCCACCTCAGGGACCAGGCTGCCGCCACGTTCAGGTGTCACCGCCTCGACCCAACCAAAACACAAGATGCGACAGGCGGCGTCATGGCTGCTGTGCGCGGCGGCCGTCTGGTGCGTCATGGCATCGGCTAACATAACCTGCCCAGCCATATCCTGTGCTGCCCTAAGCGGCATCGAATCCCCCGGGCCTGCGGCGACACCCATCGCGTGCGCTGTCTCGTAAAGCGGTGCAATGGCGAGCAGTGCCACCACCAACAGCCCGCGCAGGCCAAGCGAAACCAGGGAAAAGGCGCGGAGCATTCGCATAGCCTCAAGTTAGGGGTGAGCGGGGCGAACGGCAAGTCTGCCGGGGAATTTCGTCCCATCTTGAGAATCCGAAGACCCCCCCGCGATCTTGCCAGGATCGGCGGCCCGATCCTTGGCGCATCGCGGTTTGCCGAACCCTCTGCAAGACCGGCCACGCTGGCCCAGACGATTGCCGATATGATCCGTGGCGGCGGTGCGCGCGGCGTCACGCAAGCCAGTAACGCGGTTGACCCAGGACCGAACTGCCGGTCGACCCGGAAACTCACCGGGTGTTGGTCAAACCCAGCGCCACCGACC
>JAYTQA010000465.1:0-6783 GCA_043746955.1 bacterium
CCACGGGCAAAGGTCAGATCGGCGCGCGGGTTGACCTGGGTTTGGCCAATCCCCTCCAGCGCATATTCGATCGGGTCTTCGACCGTCATGATGTTGCGCCCGGGCAGGTTCAGCGCGTCAAGGGCGGCATAAAGGCTGGTCGTCTTGCCCGACCCAGTGGGCCCGGTGACCAGCAGCATGCCGTCTGGCCGCGCCAAAAGATCGGCAAACACGCCCGCATCCCGCGCGCTCATCCCCAGCCGGTTGAGGCCAAACTGCGCAGCACCCCGGTCCAAGAGCCGTAGCACCACCCGCTCGCCATGTTGCGACGGCAGCGTGGAGACCCGCACATCGACCTCATGCCCGCCGACCCGCAACGACACCCGCCCATCCTGCGGCAACCGGCGTTCGGCAATGTCCAGTTGCGCCATGATCTTGATCCGGCTGACCAATAGGGGCGCCAATGCCCGGCGCGGCGACAGAACCTCGCGCAAGGTGCCATCGATGCGAAACCGCACGACAAGGCGCTTTTCCTGGGTCTCGACATGAATATCACTGGCGCGTTCGCGGATCGCCTCCAACAGCAGCGCGTTGATCAGGCGGATCACCGGGCTGTCGTCGCTTTGGTCCAGCAGATCGTCGACCACTGCGGCACTGTCAGCTAGGCTGGCAAGGTCGCCATCCGCCCCGGCGGCATCCGACGCATCGGCGGCATTGTCGCGGTAGCAGCGCGCCAACCGCTCGGCAAAGGCCTGAGGGTCGAGCAGGGTCAGTTCGGCCCGGCCTTGGGTCAGGCGCAAAACCTCGATCAGCGCCTGCGCCTGCGTGTCAGGCTGGTAATAACAGACCGGACCCGCAGCGCTGCTCTCCAGCACCACGCCACAATCACGGGCGAACGGATAAGGCAAGGCGGGAAGGGTGACATGCAGGGCGTCGGTCATCGTGCTGGCAACATGCTTAGCAGATAGCCCGCCGGTCACAGCCTGACCTGGCCCCGTCGCTTGCGGTACCACGCTCACCGTACTGCCCCCCTTAACTGTGGCTGGCAGTGCCTCGCCGATTGTGCCTTCTGGCCAAATCGCTTGCGGCGCCGTGCTCACCGCACCGCCGATACCCGTAGCTGGCAGTGCCTCGTCCTTGATACCGGCTTGAAGCTTGCTTTGCAGTAGCTCGGCCGGGGCACGGCCCTGACCGGTGGCAACCGGCAACTTGGTCACGGCGCTGTCCTTATTTCTGTTAGGCAGGGCGTCGGTCATGGCGTGGCCCGTTCCAGAGACAGATCGGCGGAGACCGAGCCTGCCGCCGCCGCCCGCCGGATCGTTACAGCCGTGACGCCAAGCCCGGCATCCCGGTTCAAACCGTCAATCCACAGGACCAGGGTTTCAAACGGCGCATCCTGCAGGGTCAGGGTGGCACTGTCGGGTTTGGGCGTGTCCAGCCGCAGGACCTGCAACCCCTGCGCCGCTGCGGTCTGCGCCACGATGGTGGCAATCGGGCGGGGATCGCTGACCGTCTGCGCACGGGCAGGCAACCGCGCCAGCGCCGCAATCATGTGGTCATAGCGCCCGATGCGGGCCAGTTCAGCCGCGTTATGACTGCGCATCGGTTGCCAGATGCCCCAAATCACCAACGCCGCCACCAGTAGCGCCGCACCGCCGCCCAGCAAAACCCGCTCGCGCGCGGTCAGCCGCTCCAGCCCATCGCGCAACCCCTGTGGCACAATCTGCATTAGCCCGCCCCCCCGGCCTGGATCGCGACCGATGCCCGCGCCTGCCCTTGGCTCAGGGTCGATGGCCCGAGACTTGCGCTGAGCCCCGCCGTGGCCAGCGCCGCCGCCGCATCCTGCAAAGGTCCGAGGCCGCTCGCCACCAGCGTCAGGCTCAGTTGCTGACTGCGGCTGTCGAACCCGATGTCCTGCAGCGTCACCGATCCGGCTTGCCCGGACATGGCCCCCATCGCCCGGCCCAAAAGGGGCAGAAACCCGATGCCCGACCCGACCTTGCCGCCCTGCAACGCCAGCGCCACCGCGGCATCGACCGAGGTGCCAACCCGAATGCCCCGCGCGGTCAAATCCTGCCTGACCTGCCGCTCCAACCCGTCGGCCCGGGCGGTCAGCCGCTGGCCTTCCATCGCCAACAAAGCCAGATGCCCGCACAGTCCCAAAGCCAGAACCGCCGCCAGCGCGCCCAGTTTGCGGGGTTCGCGCCAAGCCGGGACGCGCCCATAGCCCAAATCGAACCCTGCCAACCCAGGCTCCGGCACGATCGGAAACGCCAAGGCCGCCCGGCGCGCCAGTGGCAAATCCTGCGGCGGGGTGCCGTGCAGCCAGACCAGGCCGGGCGCGCCAGATTGCTGCCAGATGGCGCGAAATCCAGCCTCGGATGCGGCAAACCCGGTCCCATCGGGCAATCGGGCCAACAGCCGCCCGCTGTGCTCGGCGACACTCCACTGGCCCACAGCCGGGCGCGGCAGCAGCAAAGCATCCGGCACTAACCGCGCTTCGCCCGCCTGCGCCACCATCCCGGCCAAGACCACGCGGTCAATCACGACCGCCAGATAAACACCCTCGTCCAGCCTTGGACCGAGGACGACCTGGACGTCTTCCAAAGGTTGCGCCAAAAACGGTTCCACCGCAAACGCCGCCGCAGCCCGCCGCTGGCTTTTGGGCAAGGCGGGCAAGGCCACGCGCAAGATCAGCACGGCCTCGGACGCCACCGGCACGACCGCGATGGGTGCGCCTGAGGTGGTTGCGCCTGCAATGCGCACCCCGGCCGCCCGCCAGACGATTGGCCAAACTAGCGCCATCCCGCCACATCCCGGTTTATTGCACTCCTGAAGGCTACGAGGTGAAACTCTTGAAGGTTTCAGAACGTTACTTGCCTGACAAAATAAACTGGTTTGAGGTGAGGGTGAGGTTGCGATGGGAAGGGTTTTGCGACCAAGTTCGGTCCGGCGGCAGGCCGATACCGGGGTGACCCTGATCGAGATGATGGTGGTTCTGGTCATCATCGCGATCATTGCCGCCCTGATTGTGCCCAATGTGATCGGGCGGCCTGATGAGGCGCGGGTGACCGTGGCCAAGTCTGACATCCGCACCCTTGCCGCCGCATTGGAGCTGTACCGGCTGGACGCCCGCCAATACCCGACCACCGAACAGGGCCTGGACGCGCTGGCCCACCGCCCGGTTTTGTCGCCGGTACCTGCCAACTGGGCCAAAGACGGCTATTTGTCCGCCTTGCCGACCGACCCGTGGGGCAATCCTTATCTCTATGTAGCCCCCGGCCAGTCCGCGCCGTTCGACCTGATGTCCTACGGGGCCGACGGTGTACCCGGCGGGGCGGGGATCAACGCCGATCTGACCAATAGCCCCGGTTCTGGTAGCTAGGATGGACCGGGTGCCCCAGAGGGTCGCGTCAAGCCGCCACGCCGAGGCTGGCGTCACCCTGGTGGAAATATTGGTGGTTCTGTCGATCATCGCCATCACCACCGGAGCGGTCATGCTGCGCATGGGTCTGGGTGCCGGCACCGATGACCTGACCGCTGCCGCAACCTCTCTGGCACTGGGCCTGACCGCGGCCTCCGACGCAGCCATGGCCAGCGGCGAGGACAGGCTGGTCGAGGTCGCAGTCGACAGCTACCAGATCGCCCCCGCAGGCCGCGCCGTACAGGCCGCATGGCACGCCTTGCCGGGGCTGACCTTGACCCGCACGGACGGCGGCGCAGAGCCGATCCGCCTGTCGTCAGATGCCGCCTCGCCAGCGTTCGAACTGCGCCTCTCCGCCTCAGGCAAAACCAGCCTCGTCTGGTTTGACGGGTTGCAAGCCGCAGTGGAGGCCACGCCATGAGCAGCCTCTGTCCCTATAGCGCAGGTCGGACCTTGATCGCGCCTCCGGTCGCCTGCGCCTTTGACCGCTCAGAAGCCGAAGGGGAGGCCACGCCATGAGCAGCCTCTGGCCCTGCAACGCAGGTCGCACCCTGATCGTGCCTTTAGCCGCCCTCGCCTTTGACCGCCCAAAAGCCGAAGGGGAGGTCATCCGATGATCCCGCCCCGCCTCGCCACCGCAGATGTCACCCCGAGCGCGCCTTTAGCCGACCTCGCCTTTGAAGGCTGGCAAGCCGAAATACAGGCCACCCCATGACCGCGCGACGCCCCTCCTCCGCAGGTTTCACCCTGATCGAGGCTTTGATCGCCCTTGCCATCCTCGCCATCACCGCCGTCAGTTTCCTGCGCGCGACTGAGGCGAATGTGGCGCGGGTCTCGGCGCTGGAAACCCGCAGTTCGGCGCTGTGGGTCGCCCAAAACCGGCTGGCGGAGCTGACGCTCGGGCTTCCGGTACCTGATGGCCCGGTCCCGATGCTGGGCCAGGATTTCGCAGTGCTCGTCACGCCAAGTGCCACGGCAGACCCCGGCCTTGTGCAACAAAACATCACCGTGACGCTAGCAGGTGGCGGCACCGGGGCTTCGCTGACCGGTTTTGTCCTGCAAAAAGCCGGGGGCGGGACATGAGGTTGACGCTGCCCCAAGGGATGCGCGGCTGGGGCTGGCTCGGCTGGATCGCGGGGGTCGAACTGGCGCTGTTGGCCCTGCAGGCGGTGCCGGGCTTCGTGCAGGCCCCCGCCGCCGTCTCGCCAAGTCAAACTGCCACAAGCCAAACTGCCACCGCCCAAGTGCCGGTGCGCATTGACCTGCAACCGATCCTTGATTTTCAACCGTTCGGCGCCGCAGCCACCCCCAACGCCCCGGCGCATGCGGCCGACCCCGGACCGGCCCCGGCGGCGCTGATCCTGCAAGGGGTCATGTGGCGCGGCGACCCGGCCACCTCCCGCGCGCTGGTGAGGTCGGACAGCGGCCCGGCCCGGATTTATGCCACAGGCGACCGATTACCGGGCGGCGGCACGCTATTGGGCATTGAAGTCGACCGAATTTGGCTTGACCTTGACGGCCAGAAGCGAATTCTGCGGTTTCCCGACCCCGCAACCGCGCCAAGGGCTCAAGCCACAGAGGCTGCCGGTGATACCGCACAAACAGGAGACAGCAGCG
Source organism: bacterium (assembly GCA_043746955.1). Classification (GTDB taxonomy): domain Bacteria; phylum Pseudomonadota; class Alphaproteobacteria; order Rhodobacterales; family Rhodobacteraceae; genus Stagnihabitans. The sequence continues at coordinate 5,021 of JAYTQA010000465.1, forward strand.
TAACCACATCCCACCCCACAGCCAATTCCACGCCACCTTCCGGCAAAGCGAAAGCCTTGCCGCATCTTGACCTTAAGCACCTGATCCCCGGATTGGTCGCAAACCCGGCCGCTCAACCCTAACCCCAAAGGTTGCCTCTCAATGCCCGGTGCCCGCCTTCTGGCCAGATCGCTTGCAACCTTTCTGGTCTGTCAGGCTTTGATTGTCGGCACCGGCCCGTTCGGTGCCGGCTTTGCGCAAACCACCCAAGACCAGACCGCCACCGCTGATCAACCGGCCCCACCGCCCGGCACCTTCGTTCTGAACCTGCGCGACGCCGATATCAAAGCCGTGGCAGAGGAGGTTGCGCGCATCACCGGGCGCACCATCGTGCTCGATCCCGGCGTGACCGGCCAAGTCTCGGTCCTGTCCAGCACGCCGATGGACCCCAGACAGATCTGGGAGCTGTTTCAGTCGGTCCTGTCGGTCAATGGTCTGGCCGCCCTGCCCTCCGGCAATTTCTGGCGGATCGTCAAGCAGGAGAATGTCAAGGAAGGCGGTGGCCTTGTGCCACAAGGTCAGACGCCGGGCCGGCTGGATGTGATCACCCGGCTGGTCAAACTCAACACCTTTCCCGCTGCCACCGCCGCCGAAGCCTTCCGGCCCTTGGTGGCGAGCTTTGGCTATATCCAGGCAGTGCCCGACACCAACACCCTGATCATCACCGACACCGCCGACAACGTGGCCAAGATCGAAGCCATCGCGCGCTCGCTCGACACCGGCGGCGCGCAGGAGGTCTATTCGATCCCGCTCCGCAACGCCGATGCGACCGAAGTTGGTGCCGCCGTGCAAGCCGTCCTCGGCGCGCCGCAAGGCACCAATGCGCCACGCATCACGGTCGATGCCAATGCCAATGTGCTGATCCTGCGCTCGGACGTCGAAACTCACGATCTGGTGCTGCGCATCGTCTCCGATCTGGATGTGAAGGGTCGCCCGCAGAACTCCACGGTGCTGGTCACCCATGTCTACCGGCTGCGCTTTGCCGATGCGACCTCGTTGTCCAACGTGCTGCGCGGACTGGTGGGGGGCGGTGGCGGCGAGGCCACCAACCCGGTGGCCCAAGCCCTGGCACTGCCTTCCGCTGCCCAAACCCCGGCGTCTGGCACAACCGATCCCAACGCCGCCACCACCGCACCGAAAGCCACAGCCCCGCCGGCGCAGCCCTACGCAGCACCTGCGCCTGCCACCGCCGCCAACGGTGTGACCATCGAACCGGTGGTTGAGACCAACGCCATCGTCGTGCGCGCCCGCCAATCGATGCAGAACGACATTGCCGGCCTGATCCAGAACCTGGATCAACGTCGCCCGCAGGTCTTGATCGAGGCGGCGATTGTCGAGGTTTCGGGCGACATCTCCGAGGAACTGGGCATCCAGCTGGGCTTTGGCAAAACCACGCCGCCGGGCGGGTTTGCCGCCACATCCTTCTCCAACTCCGGCCCGGCGCTGAACAACATCCTGGCACTGCTCGGCGTCAGCCAGGCCTCGGCGCTGGCCCCCGGCGGGCTGTCGCTGGGGCTTGCGCGGCAGGACGGCTACGGCATCCTGTTGCAGGCTTTGGGGCAATCGACCAAGGCCAACCTGCTCTCCACCCCGTCGATCACCACGCTGGACAATCAGCCCGCCGAAATCGTGGTTGGCCAGAACGTCCCGTTCAGGACCGGCAGTTTCAACACCGATGGCACCGGCAACAACCCGTTCACCACCATCGAGCGCAAGGACGTCGG
>JAYTQA010000466.1:0-2546 GCA_043746955.1 bacterium
CGCAAACCTCCAGTGCGGCGATCAGATAGGGTGCCAGCCGCAAGCCCCAGCCCCTCTGCCCCGCTGGGTGAGAGATGAGGTCGTTTCTCACCTCAATCAAGGTGTTATGCCGCCGCCATTGCAACGCGTGCAGGTCAATCGAATCCCCCGGCAAGTAGCCGTCATAGGGTTCGTTATCGCCCACCGACAAATCCCCGCCCGCCCGCAACCCGGCAATCAGCGGCTGCGACAGGCGCGCATCCTGCTGGGCATAAAGCACCCCAACCTCCCATGGCCGGGGCGCGCGGCCCCGCAGGCACGGCGTGAACGAATGCACCGCCAAGATCACCGTATCCGACGCCCGCGCCGCCAGCCGTGCTACGGCGTCATGATAGGGTCGGTACAGCGTCTCGACCCGCCGTGCCAGCTCTGCCGCGCCAATCCTTGCGTTGCCGGGGATGATCGTGCCGTCATAAAGCTGCATCACCAGCGTCGGATCCTCCACCCCCCGGTTGGCATCCAGCACCAACCGGCTGAACCGAGAGCAGATCACCGGGCTGGCCAGCGCTGCCCCCAAAGCCCGCGCGACACCTTCCGCGCCGACATCCCAGGCGATGTGGCGCGCCATGTCCTCCGCCGATATTCCCAGATCGCCGCCGCACACCTCCGGCGGCACGCGGTTGCTCGCATGATCGCAGGTCACCAGCCAGCGCCCGGGCCTCTCCTCGCCGAAAGTCTCAAATGGGGTCATCTCAACCATCCTCTGCCGGATTTCATAGCGAACCCGCGCGACAAAGGGTATCGCCCCCGCGATCAAACCGGTTTCAAATCACGATTTACCCACCCCTTGAGCATATCCTGAACCCGCCTGCCGGGAATTTTCCGGCCAGGAGTGCCAGCCCTGCCACGGCCAGTTGCGACACCCCGGCAATTGGGCCATAACGCCTGCGGTCCACCGACCAACCGGAACGACGAAAAGGATCAAGGCATGAGACGCCTTCGGAATGTGAAGATCGTGGCCACTTTAGGCCCGGTTTCCAGCGACTACGCCACCATCCGCGCTTTGTTCGAGGCGGGGGCCGATGTGTTCCGCCTGAACATGAGCCACGGCACCCATGATGATATTCGCGCCCGCCATGTGGTCATCCGCAAGGTCGAGGCGGACCTTGGCCGGCCGATCGGCATTCTGGCCGACCTGCAAGGCCCGAAGCTGCGGGTCGGCACCTTTACCAACGGCCATGAAGAGTTGGTCGAGGGTGCCAAGTTCCGTCTGGACCTGTCGGCAGCCCCCGGCGATCTGAACCGCGTGCAACTGCCGCACCCCGAGATTTTTGCCGCCCTGGTGCCCGGCGCCTCGCTGCTGGTCAACGATGGCAAGATCGCCGTGCGGGTTGACGCCTGCGGCAAGGATTTCGCCGATTGCACCGTGACGGTGGGCGGTACCATCTCCAACCGCAAGGGCGTGAACGTGCCCGACGTGGTGCTGCCGATGCCCGCCTTGTCGCAAAAGGACCGGATCGATCTGGAATTTGCCTGCGAACTCGGGGTCGATTGGCTTGCGCTGTCCTTCGTGCAACGGCCAGAGGATGTGATCGAAGCCCGCCACCTCGCCCGTGGCCGTGCCGCCATCATGGCCAAGATCGAAAAACCCGCCGCCGTGATCGCTTATGACGCGATTTTGCAGGTGTCGGACGGCATCATGGTCGCACGCGGCGATCTCGGCGTGGAACTTCCGGTCTATACCGTGCCGCCGATCCAGAAGCGCCTGATCCGGGGCGCGCGGGCTGCCGCCAAACCGGTGATCGTGGCAACCCAGATGCTCGAATCGATGATTGAAGCGCCGGTGCCGACCCGGGCGGAGGTGTCTGACGTGGCCACCGCCATCTACGAAGGCGCTGACGCCATCATGCTGTCGGCCGAGTCAGCCGCCGGCAAATACCCGGTCGAAGCGGTGACGACGATGAACAACGTCGCCATTGCGGTCGAAAAAGACCCGACCTACCGACAGGTGATCGAGTCGAGCCGTAACATCCAGCGCGAAACCATCGCTGACGGCATCGTGGCGGCAGCGCGTGAGATTGCCGAGGCCACCAACATCAAGGCCATCGCCTGCTTCAGCCAGACCGGCACCACGGCGGCCCTCGTCGCCCGCGAACGCCCGGGTGTGCCGATCATCGCCCTCACACCGCTGATGTCGACCGCCCGCCGGATGGCGCTGACCTGGGGCGCGCATTGCGTGATCACCGAACCGCAGGAACGTCTGAAAGGGGCCGTGATCGCCGCCATCCGCGCGGCCCGCAGCGAAGGCTTTGCCGAGATTGAGGATAACATCGTGCTGACCGCCGGTGTGCCCTTCAACGTAAAAGGCACAACCAACGTGCTTCGTGTCGCACCTTGCGATGAACGATTGATTTCGCGGGTCGATCCTGAATAATCGCTGACCGGCGTGTGCCGGACCAAAGCCGGAGAAGTCATGGATACCGACCTCATCATCGTTGTGGGCACAATCTGCATCTTGTTGGCGGTGCCCGCTGTTTTGTCCAGCTGGGTCGATGGCACGGTGCCCC
>JAYTQA010000467.1:0-2546 GCA_043746955.1 bacterium
GGAGCATCTTAACAGAATTCCAGCAGGAGATTAAAAATGAAAATTGCCAGCAAATTCCTTGCTGTCGGCCTGATCCTGACGGCAGGTGGTGCCTTTGCCCAGGCGACGGCGACCGATCCTGATGCCCTTGCCCGCCAGCTTCTGATGGATGCCAACAGCAAAGCCATCGTGGCCTTGAGCAACATGGTCATCACCGAACGGCCGTTTGACGCCGCCTCGGCAGCGGCGGCCAAAGCCGCGCTGATTGCCAATGCGGCGGCGATTCCGGTCAAGTTCAAGGCCAACACCACCGACCCCGCATCGCGGGCCAAGCCGGAGATTTGGGCGAACTGGGATGATTTCTCGGCTAAAGCCGCAGCCCTCGGCACCGCCGCGACAGCACTGGATACCACCAGCCTTGAGAGCATCAAGGCCAGTCTGAATGCGGTCGGCGGAACCTGTGCCGCTTGCCATACCGCCTACCGGACCAAGTGACGGCAGGGCGGCAATGACCAAAGCTCCGGTGCAGACCGGGGCTGTTTTATGTCATCCGCAGGTCATCGACAGGATGATCCTCGCCCGATCGACCCGGACATTCAGCCGGGTGGGCGCGTAATCCATTGTGATCATCTGGCCCGGACGTATCACCCGCAGTGACGACCATGCGCCGTTCTTGGGCAACAAGGAAACCGGTCGGCCGATCAGGCCATCCAGCCCGACGGCATGACAGCTTGCCAAATCGGGCCCGGGCGGGGGCGGCGGCCGGATGACCACCGGCGGGCCGACCATCACGCAGGCCTGCAACAAAACGGCAGCGGCAATTATCTGGATCACCAAGCGCATGGCGGAGCTCCTTCTGGTTCAGGGCCTCTGGCGCAGTTTGCCGCCTTGCCGTCCTGCGGTCCATGACATGGATCAGTCCGGCGTCGGGCAATCCGGCGGAAAACCGGCATCCCGTGCCCTGAACCACGTTGCAATTTGCCGCGTGCTGCCGCAGCCTGCGGCCCAAAGCCATTCTGGGAGGACCAATCATGCGTACCCGCGCCGCCGTAGCCATTGCCGCTGGCCAACCTTTGCAGGTGATGGAGGTCAACCTCGCCGACCCCAAGGCAGGGGAGGTTCTGGTCGAGATCAAGGCCACAGGGATCTGCCACACCGATGAATTCACCTTGTCGGGCGCCGACCCGGAGGGGTTGTTTCCGGCTATCCTTGGCCATGAGGGCGCGGGCGTGGTGATTGCGGTCGGGCCGGGGGTGACGACGCTGAAACCCGGTGATCACGTCATCCCGCTCTACACCCCGGAATGCCGGGAATGCCCAAGTTGTCTCAGCCGCAAGACCAACCTGTGCACCGCTATTCGCGCGACCCAGGGCCAGGGGCTGCTGCCCGATGGCACCACCCGGTTTTCGATGCTGGATGGCACGCCGATCTTTCACTACATGGGCTGTTCGACCTTTGCCAATCACACGGTTGTGCCGGAAATAGCGCTTGCCAAAGTCCGCGACGACGCGCCGTTTGACAAGATCTGCTACATCGGCTGCGGGGTGACCACCGGGGTCGGCGCGGTGCTGAACACCGCGAATGTCGAGGCTGGCGCCAAGGCGGTGGTCTTTGGTTTGGGCGGCATTGGCCTCAACGTGCTTCAGGGGCTGCGGTTGGCCGGCGCTGACATGATCATCGGCGTTGATCTGAATGACGACAAGGAGGCGTGGGGCCGCCGGTTTGGCATGACCCATTTCATCAACCCCAAGAAGCTGACCGGGTCCGTGGTGCAAGCGATTGTCGATCTGACCAAGACGCCGTTCGACAAGATCGGCGGGGCGGATTACTCGTTCGATTGCACCGGCAATGTCAAGGTGATGCGCGATGCCTTGGAATGTACCCATCGCGGTTGGGGGCAGTCGATCATCATCGGCGTCGCACCTGCAGGTGCGGTGATCGAGACGCGGCCGTTCCAGCTGGTCACCGGGCGCATCTGGAAAGGCACGGCGTTTGGTGGTGCGCGCGGGAGGACCGATGTGCCGAAGATTGTCGATTGGTACATGGCGGGCAAGATCGAGATCGACCCGATGATCACCCATGTCCTGAAGCTGGAGGATATCAATCAGGGGTTCGCGCTGATGCGCTCGGGCGAAAGCATCCGGGCGGTGGTGGTTTACTAGGAGGAGTCGGGGCACACCCCGACCTAAATCATGGCCTCTACTCAGGCCTTGAAATTCCTTGAAACGGCGGGGGTGCCTTTCACGCTCCACCCCTATGATTATGACCCCAATGCCGATGCGGCGGGGCTGGCTGCGGCGCGGGCTTTGGGGCTTGATCCGGGGCTGGTGCTGAAGACGCTGATGGTGGAGGCGGATGGCAGCGCGGCTAGCTGTGTGATCCCGAGTGACCGGCCATTGTCGATGAAGCGGGTGGCGGCGGCGTTTGGGGGGATGGAGGCGGCGATGATGCCTCCGGCAAAAGCTGAGAAGCTTACGGGGTATCATGTCGGTGGAATATCTCCCTTCGGGCAGAAGCGTGCGGTGGTGGTTTACTAGGAGGAGTCGGGGCACACCCCGACCTAAATC
>JAYTQA010000468.1:0-2539 GCA_043746955.1 bacterium
CGTCGGAACGGTCTGCGACCTCTTCCCACAACATGAATGCCAAAACTACTTCCACGCCGCAGGATATGAAACCAAATGAAGGCGACACGCTCTAGCAGCAACACGCGTGGGCGCATCATCAAAGCCTGCGCCAAAGCCAGCCGTTGCTGCATCCCGCCCGACAGTTGCGAGGGGTATTTCCCTTCAGCCTCCGTCAACCCGACCTCGGCAATCATCTGGCGTGCCGCCGCCTGCAACCGCCGCCGTGCGATACCAAACGCCCGGCCAGACAGCCGCGAGCCTTGCAACTCCGGCCCCAGCATCACATTGCCCAAAACCGTCAGATGCGGAAACACCGAATAGCGTTGATAGACCACACCCCGGTCCGGCCCCGGCTCTGGCGGCAAAGGCTGACCGTCCAGCAAAATCCGGCCCCGCGTCGGGCGTTCCTGGCCCAACAGCATCCGCAAGAGCGTGGTCTTGCCGCAACCCGATGGCCCGACCAGCGCCACGAACGACCGCGCCGCAATTTCAATCGAGATATTCTCCAGCACGATCTGGTCGCCGTATTCCTTCCAGACCTTTTCGATCGACAGGGCAGTCATAGCCCCTCCAGTTCCGACCACGGGAAGACGCGGCGGCGCAGCCAGTTCAAGCCAAAGTCGGCCAGCGCCGACAGCAGCGTAATCCACGCGACATAGGGAAAAATCACATCCATCGCGAGGTAACGGCGGACGAGGAAGATCCGGAACCCCAAGCCGGAGTCCGACGATATCGCCTCTGCCGCGATCAGGAACAGAAACGCCGGCCCGAGCTGCAGGCGCAGGCTGGTCAGCAGGCGCGGCAAGGCTTGCGGCAGCACCACCCGCAGGGCAATCAGCCAGGTGCCCGCCGCCAGGGTCTGCGCCTTGACGATCTGCTCGCGCGGCAAGGCCTGCACATGCTGGGCCAGATCGCGGGTCATGATCGGGGCCACCCCGATCACGATCAGCGCGATTTTGGCGGTTTCGCCCAAGCCCAGAACGATGAACAGGATCGGCAGCAGCGCCAAGGGCGGCACCATCGAGACAAAACCCACGAACGGCGCCAGCAGCGCCCGCATCAACGCCAGCATTCCAACGCCGATGCCTAACACCAAAGCCAGCACAGCGGATAGGCCAAGCCCCCATGCCAACCGCGCCAGACTGGCCAGAGTATCGGCCCAGAACAGATAGTCACCGGTGCGCTTGTCGGGCGAGAAGGCCATCTGGTTGACCGTGTCGGCCATGGTCACCAGGCTCGGCAACAGCTTGTCGCCGGGGTTGTGGGCCAGCCGCAGGGCCGACCCCACCAGATAGGTCACCACCAGCAGCCCGAACGGGGCTAGCTTCAAAACCGCCACCGTCCCTGGCGCAAGCTGCTGGTTGATCAACCGCATGGCCGCTTACAGCGAACCGGCGGCGGCCATCTTCATATAGGCGTCGCCAAAGCGGAGTTTGACGTTGGCCTTGTCGCCCAAGACCCTACCGCCGGGCAGTTCAATCCCCACCGCATCGGCGGATTTGGCCCCGGTGCCGAGCAACCCCTTGTCGAACAGGAAGCCGCGCACCCGGTCCATGGTTTTGCCCAGATCAGGCGATGTGGTAAACGCCACCGCATCGGCCGGCTTGGCAAACAGCTTGGTCGCCGCCAGTTGCGCTTCAAACCCGGCCTGATCGGTGCCCGACGCCTTGCCCATCGCGGCCCGCGCCGCAGCGCCTTCCGGCGTGGTTGCGGTCATCAGCGCCGTGGTTTCATACCAGATACCGGCCAGCGCCTTGCCGAAATCGGGGTTGTCGGTCAGGGTGGCGGTATTGGCCACCATCAGGTCGATGATCTCACCGGGGATCTGCGCGCTGTCGAACACTTTGGTCGCATCGGGCAGCTTGGCAAGCTCTGACACCATCGGGTTCCAGGTCACCATCGCGGTCACATCCTTGGTCTGGAACGCGCCGACCATATCGGGGTCAGCGGTGTTGACCACTGTCACAGCCTTCTCCGACATGCCGACCGATTCCAACGCCCGCGCCAGCAGATAATCCGACACCGAAAACTGCACGAGGTTGACCGGACGGCCCTTGATATCGGCAAGCTTGCCCGTCCCCTTCAGGAACACCGCGTCATTGCCGGCCGAAAAGTCACCGACGATCACCGCCGTGGTATCCACACCACCCGCCGCCGGGATCGACAGCCCGTCCATGTTGGTCAGGGTCACCGCGTCATAGGCCCCGGCGGTATACTGGTTCATTGATTCCACATAGTCGTTGAACTGGGTCACGGTGATGGTCAGCCCATATTTGTCGGCCCATTTCTTGACGATCCCGCTATCTGAAGCATAGCCCCACGGCATCCAGCCGACATAAATCGACCACGCCACTTTGAAATCGGTTCTCTTGGCGGCCAAGGCGGGCCGGCCGAGTGCGAGCGCCCCAAAGGCTGCGAATGCAGCAATGGCGGTTCTGCGGGTGATTTTCATGGCTGTCCCTTCTTGGTGTAAGAGGGGATTGGAGGCACGACTTCGCGGCCAATCCCTTGGCTTCAC
>JAYTQA010000469.1:0-6754 GCA_043746955.1 bacterium
TCCGCATCATCGTCATCCCCGGCGCGCGCAGCTTGACGATGGTGACCAGCAGGTTGATCCCCGACAGGGTGGTGCCGACACCTGCGACTTGCAACCCCCAGATGTAGTAATCCACGCCGACATAGGGGCTGAAGGCAATGCCCGACAGGGGCGGAAACGCCAGCCAGCCGGTCTGGGCAAACTCGCCCAAAAACAGCGAGGCCATCACGATCACAGCGCCGCCGACCGTCATCCAGAACGAAAAGTTGTTCAGGAACGGAAACGACACATCCCGCGCGCCGATTTGCAGCGGCACGACGAAATTCATCAGGCCGGTGACAAACGGCATCGCCACGAAAAAGATCATGATGACGCCGTGGGCGGTGAAAACCTGATCGTAGTGGTGGGCGGGCAGATAACCCTCGGACCCGTTGAAGGCCATGACCTGCTGCAAGCGCATCAGAATGGCATCGGAAAACCCGCGCACCAGCATGATCAGACCCAGCACCATGTACATGATGCCGATCTTTTTGTGGTCAACCGAGGTGAACCACGCGTGCCAGAGGTAGCCCCACAGCTTGAAGCGGGTCAGCGCCGCGACACCGCCGATGCCCCCCAAGGCGATCACCGCCAAAGTGATCAGCACAATCGGATCGGTCGGGATCGCCGCCCAGGTCAGGCGGCCCAGAAGGAAGCTGGTTTCAGGTGTCGACATCGGCGTGATCCTCAGAGATCGGGATTGGAACGGGGTACGGCGGCGGCGAAGGCTTTCACCGAAGGCGGGTCAAACAGAACCGGCGGTTGTGGCAGGCCGTAGCCGTGCAGCGGGCTGGGGTCGGCAGCGGCGGCCAAGGCTTGCGGCATTTTGCCAAACATCGTCACCGCATCGGCAGGCGAACAGAACGCGGTGACCATGAACGGCTGCGGCCCGAGAACCGTCTGACCCCTGCCATGGGTCAGGGCGGCGAGGTTCCACGCGCCCGCAAGCCCGGTGCCGCCCTTGGCATCCAAAGCGGCCATTGCGGCCATGCACATCTTGCCTTCTTCGACACAGAGGTTCACCACGCGGTCAAACAGGTCAGGTGCCACCGTCGCAAAGAACGCCGGTTTTTCGTTTTGCGATGGCTGCGCGAGGGTCAGATATCTGGCGCGGTCCAGATCCTGCCCGCTGGCCTTGGCGGCGGCTACCCAAGCGTCAAAGGCGGCCTGATCCACCGCATGGGCCTTGAACCGCATGCCCGAAAACCCGGCGCCGGAATATTGCGCCGAAAGCCCCTGATAGTCGCCCCTTGTGTTGAACACGCCATGAACCTGGGTCTCCATCGCGGGCATTGCATAGACCATCCCGGCCATGGCGGGGATATAGAACGCATTCATCACACTGGAAGAGGTCAGATGAAACTCAACCTGCCGGTCGACCGGCACGGCAAGGTCATTGACCGCCGCAATGCTCTGATCGGGATAGATGAACAGCCATTTCCAGTCGAGCGCCACAACCTCGACCCGCAGCGGCGGCTCGGCCCTCGACGGTTGGGTGGCACTGATCCGACCCAGCGGGCGGTAAGGGTCCAGAAGGTGAGTGCCAACCCAGGTCAAGGCCCCAAGGCAGATGATGATCAACAGAGGGGCGGCCCAGATCAGCAACTCCAGCTTGGTGGAATGGTGCCAGTCGGGGTCATAGGTCGGGTTGTCGGCTGCGGCGCGGTATTTCCACGCAAAGACCACGGTCAGCGCCATCACTGGCAGGATGATCAGCAACATGAGGCCGGTAGAGATCACCAAAAGGTCGCGCTGCTGGGCTGCGACATCACCCGCCGGGGCCAGCACCTCCAGCTTGCAACCGGACACCAGAGCCACGCCGGCCACCAGGATCGCCTGCATCTTAACGGATTTTGCCATTTCCAGTGCCGCCTCGCGCTTTTGCCTTGGTGTGCTTTAGGCCTTCGTACCATATTCGGGCATTGGACACTTTGCCCAATGCCGTGGCACTGCCGCAAGATGCTACCGAACTGCCTCAGGGGCGATGAGCCCCGCACAGGAGCCTGATTAATATGCAAAGCCGCAGTTTGGCCGAAGAAACTGCCCGCGAAGTTTCTGCCTCTGACATCGCGGTCGGGGTGATTGTCGGGCGCAGTTCGGAATTCTTCGACTTTTTCGTCTTTGCCATCGCATCGGTCATCGTGTTTCCGCAGCGATTCTTTTCATTCGCGCCGCCCTTGCAGGCCACAATGTGGTCGTTTGCGGTGTTTGCGCTGGCCTTCCTGGCACGGCCGTTCGGCACGGTGCTGTTCACCACAATCGACCGCAAGTTTGGCAAGAACGCCAAGCTGATCCTGGCGCTGGTTCTGCTGGGCACCTCGACCGTCGCCGTGGGTTTGCTGCCGGGCTATGACGTGTTGGGCTGGTGGGCCATCGCAGGCTTGGCCGCCTTGCGCGTCGGGCAAGGCTTGGCGCTTGGCGGGGCATGGGACGGCTTGGCCTCGCTGCTCGCGATCAATGCGCCGGAAGGTCGCCGGGGGTTTTATGCCATGGTGCCGCAGTTGGGCGCGCCGGTCGGGCTGATCGTGGCGGCCCTGCTGTTTGCCTACCTCGTCGGCTCGCTGTCGGCCGCCGAGTTTCTGGATTGGGGCTGGCGCTATCCATTCTTTGTGGCCTTTGCCATCAACGTTGTGGCGCTGTTCGCCCGGCTGCGCATCGTGGCGACCCCGGAATATCAGCGCCTGTTCAAGGGGCGCGAATTGCAGCCGACGACCGTAGCCGCGACGGTTCGGGCCGAGGGGCGCACGATCCTCGCCGGGGCGTTCGTGCCGCTCGCGAGTTTTGCGTTGTTCCATATGGTCACGGTGTTTCCGCTGTCTTGGGTGTTTTTGTACACCAACCAATCGCCGGTCAGCTTTCTGCTGATCGAATCGCTCGGCGCGGTCTTTGGCTTTGCGGCGATATTGGTCTCGGGCTGGGCATCCGATAAGGTCGGGCGGCGCACCCTGCTGTTCTGGGGCGCCTTGGTGATTGCGGTGTTCAGCCTGCTCGCCCCGGTTTTGCTCGGCGCGGGCCAGACCGGCGAGGCGATGTACATGATCTACGGCTTTGTCATTCTGGGCTTCAACTTCGGCCAATCCTCGGGTGCGGTCGCTTCGTTGTTCGCACCTGAGCATCGCTATACCGCATCAGCGCTGGTATCCGACCTCGCGTGGCTGTTCGGTGCCGGATTTGCACCCCTGGCGGCATTGGCGCTGGCAGCTTGGCTGGGCCTGTTCGCGGCAGGCTTCTACCTGTTGTCGGGGGCGGTCGGCACCATGCTGGCGCTGCAATTGGCGTACCGGGGGGGCCCGCGCCGATCCGCCTGACCGCGTTTGGCCGATTTGGACCCGAGCCGACGTTTGGTTGGTGACCTTGGTTGCGCATCGCGGTAGGGATTTGGCGCTGAAGACCCGAACGTGAGGCATGCCCGATGGACCGAAGAGCCTTTCTTGCGCTTTCCACTGCCGCCGTGCTTTTGCCGGACCTTGGCCGCGCGGGGGTGCCGCTGCCCTACAACTGGGCGGCCAGCCCGCCGATGGACGACCGGCAGGCCTATATCGACTGGATGGTTGCCAACCGGGGCGAAGACCCGGATTTTCTGGGTCAGCGTTATGACCGCTTGCTGCAACTGATCGCGCATAATGACATCTGGAACGACCGCAACAAGCGCGCTTACCTGATGACCCCGCGCGAGGAATTCGTCACTGCGGCCAACCTTTCGCGCGCCTATCAGGGGCATTTCCTCGACATCGGCTTTGGCGTCACCATCACCGGTCCGCATTCCGTGGCCCGCATGACCAACACCATCGACCCGCAAAAGGGCGAACGGGTGCTGGAAATAGGCAACGGATCCGGCTACCAATCGGCCTACCTGTCCAACCTCACCGATCAGGTGTTTACCATCGAGATTGTGAAGAAGCTTTATGAACGGACCGGCGGCATCTACGCGGACTTGATTGCGAAGGGCTACACCGAGTACGCCGCAATCACCCGCAAGAACGATGACGGCTATTATGGCTGGGAGGAACATGCGCCGTTCGACAAGATCATCGTCACCTGCGGCATCGACCATGTGCCGCCGCCCTTGTTGCAACAGCTGAAACCGGATGGCGTGATGGTGATACCGGTCGGCCCGCCCGGTGCGCAGCATGTGCTGAAGGTGGTGAAAAGCGTCGCTGCCGATGGCAAGATCACCGTGGTGCGGTCTGACATTTATCATGGTGGCATTGTCAACTTTGTGCCGTTCACCAAGCTGGAAAATGGCGTTGTCAGTGGCACCCATTTCAACTGAGCCCGTAGAGCCGCGTTTGGGTCACGCGGCGGTGCGTGCGGCGCTGGCTCGCCTGCGTGGCGCTGGTGAAAAACCGTTTGACAAGCGCTGCATGACGCTCTCGTGTCTGGGCGCAGCCGGTGCGAGGGTAACGCCACGGCCTGGGGGAGTGCTTTGATGAACCGACGGTCTTTTTTGCTGGGAACCGCCACTGCGGCCCTGACCACCAACGCGGCGAGCCGCGCCCAAGCCGCGCCTCCCACGTCGTTCGACTGGTCCGCCATGCCGCCGATGGATGAACGGCAGGCCTATATCGACTGGATGGTGCAGATGCGCGGCGAGGCTGCGGATTTCCTCGGCCAGCGCTATGATCTGTTCCTCAACACCGTGCAGCACCGCGACCTGTGGACCGACACCAACAAACGCGCCTTTCTGATGACCCCGCGCGAGGAGTTTGTGCTGAAACGCAACCTCGACCGCGCCTATGCCTCGGATTTTCTGGACATCGGTTACGGCGTCACCATCTCCGGCCCGCGTCTGGTGGCGCGGATGACCAGCGCGCTGGATGTGCAAAAAGGCGACAAGGTGCTGGAGATCGGCACCGGCTCCGGCTATCAATCGGCTTACCTCAGTCACCTGACCGACAAGGTGTTCTCGATCGAAATCGTCCAGCCGCTTTATGACCGCACCGGAGGCATCTATGCCGACCTGATCGCGCGCGGCTATACCGAGTTTTCCGCCGTGCGGCGCAAGAACGATGATGGCTACTATGGCTGGGCCGAAGCAGCCCCCTTCGACAAGATCATCGTGACCTGCGGCATCGACCATGTGCCGCAACCCTTGCTGGAGCAGTTGACGCCCAATGGCATCATAGTGATCCCGGTCGGCCCACCCGGTGCCCAGCACGTGCTGAAAGTGGCCAAGTCGCTGGGGGCGGATGGCAAGTATACCGTGGCGCGGTCTGACATTTACCACGGCTCGGTCGTGCCCTTCGTGCCGTTCACCAAGCTGCAGGATGGCAAGATCGTCGGGACGCATTTCAATTGAGCCTTGGCGTTGCGATGGTCACATCGCCGACGGGGCTGCGGCTTTATGCGGCGGTGGCCACTCTGGCGGGTTCGGTTATCGCGCTGCAAATCGCCGTCATGCGGGTGTTTGCGGTCGGCTCGTGGAGCCATTTCGGCTCGTTGGTCGTCAGCCTTGCGATGCTGGGGTTTGGCGTGGCGAGCGTGTTCATCTTTGTGTTGAAAGGCTTTCTGGACCGGCATGGGTCAACCGCTGCCACGGCAGCACTGGCGCTGGTCGGGCCGTTGGCGGTCGGGGCCAATCTTTTGGCGCAGATGGTGCCGTTCAACGCGATCTTCCTGATTTCGGACCCGGCGCAGAAATGGCGATTGCTCGCGAATTTCCTCTTGTATCTGCTGCCGTTTCTGTCCGCTGCGTTCTTTCTGGGACTGGTGTTCCGGCAGGGCAAGGATCACTTCAACCGCTTATATTTCGCCGATCTGTTGGGGTCGGGTCTGGCCGGTCTGGCGATTCTGACCGCGCTTTATGTCTTGCCGCCCGAGCATCTGCTGCTGGTCCCGCTTGGACTGTGGGCGGTGGCTTTGCTGTTGTGGACCGGTTTGGCCAAACCGGCATACGCCCGGGCGAGCGCATTTGGCGCGGGTCTGGTTCTGGCGGGCTATCTGGGCCTGCCCGCGCTGCTGGGTGTGCCCGACATTGCGGTATCGGCCTACAAAGGTGTCTCCTACGCGCGCAATTTCCCGGATGCCAAGCGGCTTTACCGCAATATCTCGCCGTTCGGCGACCTGCAGGTCTATGCCAGTTCGTACATGCACTTTGCCCCCGGGCTGTCCGACAACGCCGCTTTCAACGTGCCGGAATTGCCGGCCAACACCTATGTCGGCATGTTCATTGACGGCGAGGGGCCGTCCGGCATCATGCGCGCCCTGCCGCCGGAGGATGCCGCCTATTACCAATATTTGCCAATGGTTTACCCCTATCTCCTTAAGCCAAACGCCAAGGCCTTTGTGGTGCAGTTTGGCGGTGGCCTGTCGGCTACGACCGCGCTGAACGCCGGGGCCGCTTCGGTCACGATCGCCGAGGCCAATCCGGCCGTGTTGCAAGCCTTTCGCGCGCCAGAGATGGCCGAGGCGACCGGCCACATCCTCGCCGACCCGCGCATCAGCGTGGTCGGCTACGACGGGCGGCTGTATCTGTCCCACACCGACCAGCGCTATGACGTGATTGACCTCAGCCTTGCCGATTCGGTTGGCCTGTCCAACCCCGGCGGCTTTGGCGTGACCGAGAAATACGCCTACACCGAACAGGCGTTGCTGTCCTATATCCACGGGCTGGCCGATGGCGGGGTGCTGTCGGTGACCCTGTGGAACAAGGAAGAGCCGCCGAAATCGGTGCTGCGGTTTTACGCCACGATCGCCAAGGCGGCCAAGGCGGCCGGGGGGGACTGGGCGAAATCGC
>JAYTQA010000470.1:0-2535 GCA_043746955.1 bacterium
GCCGGGCTGGTCTATCAGAACGCGGCTTATGAGAAGGCGGTCGCAGGCTTCGTGCCGCCGATGGGGGTCTATTCCCATATCGTCGGCATTGATATTGTGCGGACCGGGGCCAATGATTTCTTTGTGCTGGAGGACAATTGCCGCACGCCCTCCGGGGTCAGCTATATGTTGGAAAGCCGCGAGATGATGATGCGGATGTTCCCCGACCTGTTCCGCGAAAACCGGATCGAGCCGGTCGATCATTATCACGAGATGCTGCGGCGCACGCTGGTGTCGGTGGCCCCGCAGAAGTGCAACCACGAGCCGGTGGTGGTGATCCTGACGCCGGGGCATTTCAACTCCGCCTATTACGAGCACAGCTTTCTGGCTGACCTGATGGGGGTCGAACTGGTCGAGGGCCAGGATTTGTTCGTGGAGGGTGAGTTTGTTTACATGCGCACCACCGAAGGGCCGAAGCGGGTCGATGTGATTTATCGGCGGATTGATGATGCGTTCATTGACCCGTTATGCTTCCGGGCTGACTCGATGCTTGGCGTGCCGGGATTGATGGATGTGTACCGGTCTGGCGGGGTGTCGATCTGTTCGGCTCCGGGGGCCGGCGTCGCCGACGACAAGGCGGTTTATACCTTCGTGCCGGAGATGGTGCGGTTTTATCTGGGCGAGGAGCCGATCCTGAGCAACGTGCCGACCTGGCAATGTGGCAAGGCCGACGATTTGAAATATGTGCTGGAACATCTGGCGGAACTGGTGGTGAAAGAAGTTCATGGCTCCGGCGGGTACGGGATGTTGATCGGGCCGAAATCGACCAAGCAGCAGGTGGAAATCTTTCGCCACAAGATCTTGAACGACCCGGGCAATTATATTGCGCAACCGACTTTGGCGCTGTCGGCCACGCCAACCTTTGTGGCCGAAGGGGTGGCGCCGCGCCATGTGGATTTGCGGCCCTATTGTCTGGTCGGCGAGCGGATTGAACTGGTGCCGGGCGGGCTGACACGGGTGGCGTTGACCGAAGGCTCACTGGTGGTCAACTCCAGCCAAGGCGGCGGCGTCAAGGATACCTGGGTGTTGGCGGAGTGAGCGATGCTGTCTAGAACCGCTGACAACCTCTATTGGATCGCCCGCTATATGGAGCGGGCCGAGACGGCGGCGCGGCTGTTGGAGGTGGGCGCGCGGATAGCCTTGCTGCCGACGGCGCAGGGCTATCGGAACGAATGGGATTCGATCCTGCAATCGACCGGGAGGCATGACGCCTTTGCCGGGAAATATGGCGAGGCGGTGCAGCGCAACATCGAAAGCTTTCTGTTCTTTGACCGGGATAATCATGCCTCCGTCGCGTCCTGCATCACCCAGGCGCGGGAGAATGGCCGGATCGTGCGGACGGCTTTGACCAGTCAGGTCTGGGACGCGCTCAACACCGCGTTTCAGGAGTTGCGCCAGATTGAATGCGCGCCACGCAGTGAGCTGGAGCTTTCTCGTCTGACCGACTGGACCATGAAGCACGCAGCCATGGTGCGGGGGGCGATTGATGCCACCCTTTTGCGCAACGATGGCTATGACTTTCTGAACCTTGGCTATGCGCTGGAGCGCGGCGATGCCACGGCGCGGCTGATGGATGTGAAATATTATGTCCTGTTGCCGCGGATGGGCGTGGGCACCGGGGTGGACAACGACCAGTGGTCGATGATGTTGCGGGCCTTGTCATTGCACCGCGCCTTCCATTGGGCCTATGGCGGCGAGGTGAGTGCGGCAAAAATCGCGCATTTCCTGATCTTGAACCCGCATTGCCCGCGCGCTTTGATCACCTGCGTGACCGCGACCAACATGCACCTCGCACGGCTTGCCAAGCTTTACGGCAAGACCACCGAGGCGCAGGCTTGTGCGACCGCCTTGCACAGCGAGTTGGAGGCGCAGACACCTTCTGAGATTTTCGAGGAAGGGCTGCATGAATTCCTGTCCCGCTTTATCCTTCAGACCGCAGAGATTGCCGGCAAGGTCCATGAAACTTACCTGTCGGGGGACATGCGCTGATGTTGCTGTTGATCGACCATGTGACGCTCTACCGCTACGCCGCGCCGGTGCGGGGCATGGTGCAAAGCCACCGGCTGACGCCCTCGGTGCACGACGGCCAGCAGATCATGGATTGGACGATCAGTGTCAGCGGGGGGGTGCAGGGCAGCGGTTTCCGCGACGGGGCGGGCGACTGGGTTGAAGGGTGGAGCGTCAAGGGCCCGGTCAGTGCGATCGAGGTGCATGTGCGGGGCAGGGTTTCGACCACCGACATGGCGGGTGTGCTGCGCGGCCACCGCGAGGGGGTCGCACCCGAATGTTACCTGCGCGAGACAGCTGCCACCGAACTCGCCGGCGGTTTGGCCAAACTGGCCAAGGCTGGCGCCGGGGCGGACAACCGGCTGTCGGCCTGCCACGCGCTGTCGCTCGCAGTGTCAGAGGCCGTGGCCTACAGGCCCGGCGCGACTCATGCCCGCACCACCGCGGCGGAGGCGTTGGAACTGGGCGAGGGGGTGTGTCAGGATCATA
>JAYTQA010000471.1:0-6740 GCA_043746955.1 bacterium
ACGGTCGACGGCTTGCCCAGCATGTCTTGCACGATCTGCGCCTCGCCTGCCTCGTCAGAGGTCGACGCCGGGCCGGTGTAGAAACATTCGTATTTCGACGAAGCGTTTTCCTTGTTCCACTTTTCGCAACCCTGATGGATCGCCTCGAAGAACGGGTTGTCCAACCCTTTCACGACGATCACCAGTTGCAGTTTGTCTGCGGCCAGACCTGCACTTGCACCCAAGGCAAATGCCACGGCGGCTGCGCCAAACATAAGTGACTTCTTCATATATCTCTCCTCCGATGGGCCGCTCTGGCAGTTCGTGCTGGCGGCAATGGACGATCCGAGCCATCCGTTCGATCAGGGTCTTGCGACGCCCTTTAGCCGGTGGTTTCGGTCTTGGTGCAGTTCTGACAGTCTCAGCCATGCCGACCGACCAGAGGGTCGCCATGGCGCGTCGCTGGGTTTTGGTCCGCCATTATGTCCTGTGCGCAGACGCTTGCACACAAGCAGCGATTTTCCACCAGCCAGTCGCGGTCACATGCGGTCTGGCCTGCCCCCCACGCTAAGTGGCAATTTTGCAGGCGCTCCGTCAAGTGAGTCGTGGCCATTTCGCATAAGAATCTGCAGGCTTGACAGCGCTTTCATTCTAGGGATTTCATTGACTTTGACGGTTGGGCACGGTAGCAGAGTTGATGTCGTTTTTTAAGGATAAACCGCCACTCTGGCTGTGTGTCCACTGCGGCGTCGCTGCTGCTGGAAGCGGCCCTGCCTGCGACAGAAATTTACCCAAAGGGAGGCGGGACACCCGGTGTCAGTTCTAGAGATCAAGCATGTGTCCAAGCATTTCGGCGCGATTGAGGCGGTGAAGGACGTGTCTTTCACGCTGGAGGCGGGCGAGGTGGTCGGCCTGATGGGGGACAATGGTGCTGGCAAGTCGACGCTCGTCAAGATGATCGCCGGGAACTTCCGCCCCAATGCAGGCTCGATGCTGATGGATGGCACCGAGATTGTCATGCACAGGCCGCTTGATGCCCGCCAGCATGGCATCGAAATCGTCCACCAGGATCTTGCGCTCTGCGACAATCTGACCGCCGCCGCCAACGTGTTTCTGGGGCGAGAGCTGCGGCTGGGGTTCGGCCCGATCAAGGTGCTGGACTACGCCTCGATGTACCGGCGTGCTGGCGAAATCTTCTCGGAACTGAAATCGGAAACCCGTCCGCGTGATCTGGTCAAGAAAATGTCGGGTGGCCAGCGGCAGGCGGTCGCCATCGCCCGCACCCGGCTCAGCAACGCCAAAATCGTGCTGATGGATGAGCCGACCGCCGCCATCTCGGTCCGGCAGGTGGCAGAGGTGTTGAACCTGATCCGCCGGTTGCGCGATCAGGGCATCACTGTGGTGTTGATCAGCCACCGCATGCCGGACGTGTTTACCGTCGCAGACCGTGTTATCGTGATGCGGCGCGGCACCAAGGTGGCTGATAAGAATATCGCCGCAAGTTCCCCGGAAGAAGTGACCGGTCTGATCACCGGCGCGATCCAAGCGGTCTAGGCCCATGGCCGGATCCGCAAACCAAAAGGGCCTTCGATGACCACCTCGCTCAGCGCCTCTATCGACCAAAAGCAACAAAACTGGCTATCGGGCCTGCTGGGCAGCCAGACCTTCTGGGTGTTTATTGCGGTGATTGTGGCCTCGATCATGCTGTCATTCGCCACCGACGCCTTTGCCACGTCGAAGAACCTCTACAACATTACCCGCAACGTGACCTTCGTGGCGATCATCGCGCTTGGCATGACGATGGTGATCATCACCGGCGGGATCGACTTGTCGGTCGGATCGGTGCTGTGCCTGTGTTCGATGGTGCTCGCGGTGGTGATGCACGCGGGTTATTCGATCGAGGTCGGGATTGCCGCGTCGATTGCCACGGCTTTGGTCGTAGGGGCCATCAACGGGGTGCTGATCGCCTATATCGGCCTGCCACCCTTCGTGGTGACACTGGGGATGCTGTCGATTGCGCGCAGTCTGGCGATGGTGGCATCGGGCAACACCGTGGTGTTCGAATTTGGGCCAGACCACAATCAGTTGCTCGCATTGGGCGGCGGGGCATGGCTGTTCGGCATCGCAAATCCGGTGGTTTATACGGTGATCCTCTGCCTCTTGACCGGCTTTGTGCTGCGCTGGACCCGGTTTGGCCGCTATCTGTTCGCGATTGGCGGCAACGAACATGCAGCGACCCTGACCGGCGTGCCGGTGCGCGCGATCAAGGTCGCGGTCTACATGATATCGGCCCTGTCAGCGGGCCTAGCTGGCATCATCGAAACCGGCTGGCTGGGTGCTGTGACCACCAATATCGGCACCGGGATGGAGTTGCAGGTGATCGCTGCCGCCGTGATTGGCGGGGCCAACCTCGCAGGCGGCGGCGGCACCGCGATCGGTGCCATCATCGGTGCCATGCTGATCGAGGTAATCCGCAACAGCCTTGGCCTGTTGGGGATCAACGCGTTTTGGCAGGGCACCTTCATCGGCGGTGCAATTCTGCTGGCCGTGATGTTCGACCGGTTGGCCAATTTGCGCAGAAACGCCTGACGCGGGCCAAGACCGCCCAGACCACTGCCCCCCTGACGCGGCAAACCTATGCCTCGCGCAGATGCCGCAGCCAGACGTTCGCCGCGCCGGATGACGCAATCAGCCGGGGGTGCGGGGCGCGGTCGTCAAGATAGTCGCGGTCAAACCCGGCAAAGGCCACCAGTTCGTCCAGATCATCATAGGTCACGCGGCCATTCTGAAACGTCACCAGGCCCGTCTCACGCAGTTCGCGCAGCACGCGGTTGACGTGCACGGCGCTGAGGCCAAGCGCGTCGGCCAGATGGTATTGCGTCAACGGACAGGCGTAGCCCGCCTTGTCAGCCAATCCCACCAGGTGCAAACGCGCGCCCAGCACCAGCAAGAAATGCGCCATTCGCACGCTGGAATGACGTCGGCCCAACCCGGCCAAATGGTCAGCCAGCATGGATTCGTCGCACGCCGCAGCCCACATCACCGCGGTAAAAAGCCGCGGCGTCTCGACAAAGGCGGCCATCAGATCGCTCGCGATGATTTCCGAGGCTTGAACCACGGTAATCGGCTCGACCGCCTGGTTCGACTTGGCAAACAGGACCGAGCGCAGACCCAGAAAATCACCCGGAATTTGGAAATCGACGATCTGGCGGCCGCCGTCGGGCAAAAGAATATAGGAACAGGCCCAACCCTCAGCCAGGACATAGGCCGTCCGGTTTGGGTAGCCTTGCCGCACCATGCCGTCCCCTGCCGGAAACCGCCGACGGCGGCGGTGCAGTTCCGACAAGACTTTCCGTTCCCCGGCGGACAAAGCCAGATAGGTGTTGAGTTTGCGGGCGAATGGACTGTCGAGCACTTCCATTGCGTTGACCTTGCCTTGCGCTTTCAACCCCAACGGGAGCTGATCTGGGTTAGTAACACCCGTCAAGCGGTTTTTGTTCCGTAAGCCTTTACATTAATGGTCGCTTTTCCGGCAGTTCGAGGTCGACAATCGCCAAGTCAGCCATAGCTTTCAGGTTTTTGATCGCAAGTCTGCCATCGGACCACTGGATCAAATTCTGCGCCCGCAGCGCCTGCAACGTCTTGT
This sequence comes from bacterium, assembly GCA_043746955.1. Lineage (GTDB taxonomy): Bacteria > Pseudomonadota > Alphaproteobacteria > Rhodobacterales > Rhodobacteraceae > Stagnihabitans. The sequence goes on from JAYTQA010000471.1 coordinate 3,626, forward strand.
TGGTGTGGACGAGCGACAACCCCAGCGCATCGGCCAAATCCTGCTGGCGGAACGGCAAGGGCACCGTGCCACCGGTGAACAGACCCACAGCGCGCAGCCGTTCGTGAATGCGGACCAGCGCCCAACTGACCCGCTGGGTGGCATCACGCTGACCGAGCGAGGCGATGGTTTCGCCTAAGAAGTGTTCCTCCACTGCGGCGATCCAGGTCAGATCATAGGCCCGTTCGGGATGCGACTTGAACAAACTCCACAAATCCTCGCGCCGAAAGGCACATAGGGTCATCCGGGTCGAGGTTTCGACCGAATGCTTCATCTCGCCCATGATGCTCGATTGCAGGCCGGTGAAATCGCCGGGAAACAGGAAATTGATCACCTGGCGTCGGCCATTTTCCAGGGTTTTGCTGCGCGTGCCCATGCCGCTTAGCACGGTGTAAAGCTGCGGGCTGGCGGAACCTTCCAGCAAAATCGTGGTGCCGGCATCGACCACCAACTCCCCGGTTTTGAAGGTCTGCATGAAGGCCAGTTCATCGGCGCTGAACGGCACGAAAATCTCGCGGTTGCGCAGCGGACAGGCTTGGCAGGCGGTGCGGGTCATGGCTCGAAAATCGCGTTCTGGATATGTCACAGATTAATGCACGACCCCGCCAAAAGTTCCAAGATTGCGGGGTCAATCTGGAGAATCACCATGTATGTGGACAAAGCAAAACAGCCCCAGCGCGGCAGCTATCTGGTGGTGATGGGCGACTATCTGACAGGCCAGGACGTGGCGGAATCGATTGAATATTATGATCCCAGTGCTGTAGTCATCGTGCGGCACTCGATGGCTGCGGCCATCAAGGCCTTGGAGTTTGTGCAACAGATCAAGGTCGCATTTGTCGGTGACACCCTCACCGGCTTTGGCAACTGCATGATTGCAGAACTGCTCGCGCAGCGTGGCGCGCGGGTTGTCCGGATTGGCGATGCTGCCGAAGCGCACGGTGATGCTGCGGGCTGGCGGGTGCTGCAGCGGCCGTTTTCGATGGCGATGGTTCACGCGCATCTGGAAGAGACTGCCAACGCGTGAAGGGAACCTGAACCGGTCTTCCTGCGTTCTGATCGCAATGGCCGCACCGGATGTGGCCGGTTGCCGATCCACCAACACCGCAAACGGTGCCAGAACCAGAGGACTGACCATGACCAATCTATTGGAAGTTGTACCCGGCGCTGACGAGGTCAAAACCGGCGTGCGCGATGTCAAACCGGTGGCCAATGGCCTGACCGAGGCTTTGGCCGACACCTATCGTCTGGTGTTCAAGACCCATGCCTATCACTGGAACGTCGAAGGCCCGCTGTTCTTTTCGGTGCACAACCTGACCGACGCCCAATATCCCGACATGTTCGCGGCGGCTGACGAAATAGCCGAACGCATCCGCGCGCTTGGCCAACTGACCCCGTTCCGCCTTGCCGACATCATCGACGCCTCGGTCATTGCGGATGCCACCGCCTTGCCCGACGCGGTGGCCATCGTGGAAGACCTCGCCCACGATCACGAGAAGGTCGCCAAGCGGATGCACGCCCTGATCGGCTTGGCCGACAAGCACAAAGACCCGGTGACGGTCGACCTGATCACCCGACGCTGCGCCTTTCACGAAAAGGCCGCCTGGATGCTGCGGGCGACGGCGAAATAGTGGCTGGGCGGTTGCCCCTCGCGACCGAACGCGAGGGGTGCCCGAGCCTAGGCCGCCAACGTTTCAGTCGAGGAAAAGAACATCGCCTGACTGACCGCCGACCGCAGTTGTTCTTCGGTGAACGGTTTGGTGATCAGGAATGTCGGCTCTGGCCGCTGACCGGTCAGCAGCCGTTCCGAGAAGGCCGTGATGAAAATCACCGGAATGTCCTGAAACTGCGCCAGTATGTCGTTCACCGCGTCAATGCCCGAAGAATTGTCGGCGAGCTGGATATCGGCGAGGATCAGGCCCGGACGCCGCTCTGCCGCAAGCTGGACCGCTTCAGACCGGGTGCGGGCGATGCCGGTGACACGGTGGCCGATGTCGGTGACGATGCCGGCAATATCCAGCGCGATGATGGCTTCATCCTCGATCACCAGAACGTCGCCTGCGACCGAGTTTTCCATCTCCCTGCGGGCGATATCAATGAAATCGGCGGCCTCTCCGTCACTTACCGCCATGATCTCCCCAATTTCGGCCGTGGTGAACTCTTCTATGACATGCAGCAACAGGGCTTCGCGCGAATTGGGGGTCAGGTCGATCATATGGTCCTGCGCCCGCGCCGACAGAGTGGTGTCCGGTTCGCCGACCGGGGCACCGGCGCTGGACCAGACCATATGAAATGCCCGGAACAGGGCCACCTTGGTGTTACGCAAGCCCGGAAATTCGGCACGGCCGGCGATGATCGCCTCAAGTGTCGCGGCCGCGTAGCGATCACCGCTGGTTTGACTGCCGGTCAGGGCCCGTGCGTAGCGGCGCAGATACGGCAGATGACCGCCGATGCTCGTCGCCACGTCGTGCGTTTTGTCGTGGGTGTCGGAAGGTTTCATCGAAAAGGCCCCCTGCCTGGATTTTTTTCCTCGGAACCAAACGCACTGGGAATGCGTTTGGTTCCATGTAAGCTTGCCGGATTGGAAACAAACGTGTGGCAACCGATGGCACAAAAGAACGACGCCCAGAAACTAAGGGCGCAAATCGATGAAAACCTCAAGCGGGTTTATGACGAGGCGCTGGAAACGGAAGTGCCAGACCGGTTCAAGCTCTTGCTGGAAGAACTTCGAAAGAAGGCGGCGCAGAAATGACCGCCCCCGCCACCAGCTCCGATCCGCGTGACGAACTGACCGACCATCTGCCTGCGCTGCGGGCGTTTGCGATCAGCCTGACGCGCAACCGGGCCGAGGCGGATGATCTGGTGCAGGATACGATTGTCAAAGCCTGGACCAATATCGAGAAATATCAACCCGGCACCAACTTGCGCGCCTGGCTGTTCCGCATCTTGCGCAACACGTTCTTTTCGCACATCCGCAAACACAAGCGCGATGTGCCGGACCCGGAAGGCGAGCACGCCGGGCGGCTGTTCGTGATGCCGGATCACGACGGGCGGATGGCGTTCACGGAATTCCGCGCAG
>JAYTQA010000472.1:0-6738 GCA_043746955.1 bacterium
GAGTCGGTGATTTTCTGCGACCAGATCATGGGTCTGGGCTTCCGTGAGGCGTTCAAGGCCGGGATTTCCTTCGGCAAGGACGACATGCTGATCCCCGAAAGCAAATGGCCGATCGTCAACGAAGTCCGCGATCAGGTCAAAGAGTTCGAACAGCAGTATATGGACGGCCTGATCACCCAGGGCGAAAAGTACAACAAGGTCGTCGACGCCTGGTCCAAATGTTCGGACAAGGTGGCGGCTGACATGATGTCGGCCATCTCGGCCGTGCAATACGATGCCAACGGGGCAGAGAAAGAGCCGAATTCGGTCTATATGATGTCCCACTCCGGGGCGCGTGGTTCGCCAGCCCAGATGAAGCAATTGGGCGGGATGCGCGGCCTGATGGCCAAACCGTCCGGTGAGATCATTGAAACGCCGATCATCTCGAACTTTAAAGAGGGCCTCACGGTTCTGGAATACTTCAACTCGACCCACGGGGCACGTAAGGGCTTGGCGGACACCGCGTTGAAGACGGCGAACTCGGGCTATCTGACCCGGCGTTTGGTCGACGTGGCGCAGGACTGCATCGTGCGGTCGCATGACTGCGGCACCGAACGCGCGATCACTGCTGACGTGGCGGTGAACGACGGTGAAGTGGTGCAGTCCTTGGCCGAGCGTGTGCTGGGCCGGGTGGCTGCCGATGACATCATTGTGCCCACAACCGGCGAAGTGCTGGTGGGCCGGGGTGAGTTGATCGACGAACGCCGCGCCGACCTGATCCATCAGGCTGGCGTTGTGTCCGCCCGCATCCGCAGCCCGCTGACCTGCGAGGCTGAAGAGGGCGTTTGTGCGATGTGCTACGGTCGTGACCTCGCCCGTGGTACGCTGGTCAACCAGGGGGAAGCGGTCGGCATCATCGCCGCCCAATCCATCGGCGAACCGGGCACCCAGCTGACGATGCGGACCTTCCACATCGGCGGCATCGCTCAAGGCGGCCAACAGTCGTTCCTTGAGGCGAGCCAGGAAGGCAAGATCGAGTTCCGCAATGCCAACCTCTTGTCCAACGTGGCGGGCGAGCAGATCGTGGTGGGCCGTAACATGGTCTTGGCCATCCTCGACGAGGTTGGGGCCGAACGGGCGGTGCACAAGCTGACCTATGGCGCCAAACTTCACGCCAAGGACGGCCAAATGGTCAAACGCGGCACCAAGTTGTTCGAGTGGGATCCCTACACGCTGCCGATCATTGCCGAAAAGACCGGCGTGGCGCGCTTCAAGGACCTTATCTCGGGCATCTCGATCCGCGAGGATACCGATGAAGCCACGGGCATGACCCAGCGCATTGTTTCGGATTGGCGTTCGGCCCCCAAGGGCAACGAGTTGAAGCCCGAAGTGATCGTGATGGACCCGGCCACAGGTGAACCGGTGCGCTCTGACGCCGGCAATCCGATTTCCTACCCAATGTCGGTGGACGCGGTTCTGTCGGTCGAAGACGGGCAGGAAATCCGCCCCGGCGACGTTGTGGCGCGGATCCCGCGCGAAGGTGCCAAGACCAAGGATATCACCGGGGGTCTGCCCCGCGTGGCCGAATTGTTCGAAGCCCGCCGGCCGAAAGACCATGCGATCATCGCGGAAACCGACGGCTATGTCCGCTTCGGCAAAGACTACAAAAACAAGCGGCGCATCACGGTGGAACCGGTCGATGAGACGCTGACGGCGGTGGAATACATGATCCCCAAGGGCAAGCACATTCCGGTTCAGGAAGGCGACTTTGTCCAGAAGGGCGACTACATCATGGACGGCAATCCCGCACCGCATGACATTTTGCGGATCCTTGGGGTCGAAGCGCTTGCCAACTACATGATTGACGAAGTCCAGGACGTTTACCGTCTGCAGGGCGTGAAGATCAACGACAAGCACATCGAAGTCATCGTGCGCCAGATGCTGCAAAAGTTCGAGATTCTCGACTCGGGCGAGACGACGCTGCTGAAGGGCGAAAACGTCGACAAGACCGAGCTGGACGAAACCAACGCCAAGGCCCATGCCGCTGGCCTGCGCCCGGCGATTGCCGAACCGATCCTCTTGGGCATCACCAAGGCGTCGCTGCAAACCCGCAGCTTCATCTCGGCGGCGTCGTTCCAGGAAACCACGCGGGTCCTGACCGAGGCTTCGGTTCAGGGCAAGCGCGACAAACTGGTTGGTCTGAAAGAGAACGTCATCGTGGGTCGTCTGATCCCGGCCGGCACCGGTGGTGCCACCAGCCGCGTGAAGAAAATCGCGACCGACCGTGACCAGACCGTGATCGAGGCCCGCAAGTCCGAGGCGGAGGCTGCTGCTGCGCTGGCCGCACCCTTGGCCGTGATGGACATGGGTGACGAGGGTGACACCGGCTTGGTTGACACGATTGAAAGCCGCGGCGAGTAATCGCATCGGAGTTTAAGACTTGGCCCCCTGCCGCAAGGTGGGGGGTCTTTCATTATGAGGCCTGCATGCAACTTTCCGACAATTCGCGCGGCATCCTCTTGATGTGCGCCTCGATGCTGGCATTCACCCTGAACGATACTTTCGTCAAGGCGGTGACCGGCGGCGGCGTGCCCTTGTTTCAGGCCATTCTGATGCGTGGGACGGTGTCAACTGCTGGGCTGTTGGTCATCGCGTCCCGCACCCCCGGTGGTTTGGATCTGCTGCCGAAAGCCCGCGACCGCATCTTCCTGTCCCTGCGTACTCTGGGCGAGGTCACCGCCACCCTGACCTTTCTGGTGGCGCTGACCCATATGCCCTTGGCCAACCTGTCGGCCATCATGCAATCGTTGCCGCTGGCGGTGACGCTGACTGCCGCTGTTCTGCTGAAAACCCCGATCGGCTGGCGCAGGTTGACCGCGATTCTGGTCGGATTTCTGGGCGTCATGCTGATCATCCGCCCCGGCGCCGCCGATTTTGACCGCTGGACCGTTCTGGGCCTCGCATCAGTCGCTTGCGTGGTGCTGCGGGATTTGTCCACAAGGTCGTTCTCGGTCCATTTGCCCTCGACCACCGGAGCCATCTGGGCGTCTGTTGCCGTCACGGTGATGGGGGCCGTGGGCGTGGCGTTGGAGGGGTGGCAGACCCCCAGCCTGATAGACGTAGCAGAAACTACCACAGCGGCGGGGTTTCTGATTGTGGGATATTTGTGCGCAATCAAGGTCATGCGGGTGGGCGACCTGTCGGTCGTTGCCCCGTTCCGCTACACTTCGCTCCTGTTCGCCATTCTGCTGGGTTGGGCACGCTTTGGAACATTGCCCGACCAAAAGACGTTGATCGGTGGGGCGATTGTCGTGGCCTCCGGCATCTATATGCTGGTGCGTGAGAGGAAACGCCGCCTCTCCGCTGCCGCCTGAATTGCATGGCCCGACCGGCTGGTTTATAGGGCGTGCAACAAGGGCTGCCAGACCATGACCAAGATCTCCATCGTCATTCCGGCCAAAAATGAGGCCGAAAACATCGGCGCGTTGGTGCAGGCCATTGATGCGGTGATGAAACCATTTGGCACATTTGAGATTATCGTGGTGGATGACGGGTCAACCGACGACACTGGTTCGCGGGCGAGGGCGCTTGGAATGCCGCATGTCCGTCTGCTGCGGCACGCAAATTCCGCAGGCCAAAGTGCTGCCGTACATACCGGCGTTCTTGCCGCAGCCGCACCGATCATCTGCACCCTCGATGGCGACGGCCAGAACCCACCGCAGGAACTTCCCCGCCTTGTCGCCCCGATTTTGGCCGATATCACCGGCCAAATCGGGCTGGTTGCAGGCCAACGGGTCAATCGGCAAGATACCTGGTCGAAGCAGATCGCCTCCCGTCTTGCCAACAGTCTGCGCGGCTGGCTGCTGAAAGATGGCACGCGTGATACCGGTTGTGGCTTGAAGGCGTTCCGGCGTGAGGCGTTTCTGGCGCTGCCGTATTTCGACCATATGCACCGCTATTTGCCCGCGCTCTTCGCCCGCGATGGCTGGCAGGTCGCTCATGTCGATGTCAGCCACCGCCCCCGTCTGGCCGGTCAGTCGAACTATTCCAACCTGCAACGTGCAAAGGTCGGCGCGGTCGATCTGCTGGGTGTCGCCTGGCTGCTACGCCGCCGCAAAAAGGCGAATGCCCTGCCCGAGGAGCGTTGAATGCACAGCATCATGTCCCTTTTGCATGCCGACACCCCGGTGGATGCGTTGTGGCTGACGGTCGGGCTGGTCGGACAACTGATGTTTACCGGGCGGTTCATCGTGCAATGGATCGCGTCTGAGCGGGTAGGGCGGTCGGTCGTCCCCTTGGCCTTCTGGTATTTCAGCATCTTCGGCGGAGCCATTGTATTGGCCTACGGTCTGCACAAGCTGGATGCGGTCATCATCCTCGGCCAGTTGCCCGGCGTCGTGATCTACAGTCGCAACATCTGGCTGATCCGCCGAGAGGTCCAAGGATGAGGCTGATTCTTGTCTTTATACTCGTGACCGTGCTGGCAAGCGCCATCTTTGCGACGTTCCCCGCCATCGACCTTGGCACTGCCGCGCTGTTCTATAACGGCACCAGTTTCCCGATCGCCGCCAACCGCCCGGTGGAGACGTTGCGACTTGCTTTGTACGCGGCGGAGGATATGGCGTTTCTGATCGTGCTCGCCCTGACGCTGCTGAACCGACCGCGCCTGAACCTCGCCCCGCGCGACTGGCTGTTTCAACTCCTGATCTTTCTAACCGGGCCGGGGATCGTCGTAAACGGCATCCTCAAACGGTTCTGGGGCAGGGCGCGACCGTTTCAGACGACAGAGTTTGGTGGAGTGCAGGCCTTTACCCCGGCTTGGGTGGTCAACCCCGCTGGCCACGGCAATGCGTCCTTCGTCTCCGGAGAGATGGCGGGCGCCACCGCGCTGGCCATATGCCTGACCCTGATCCTGCGCGCCAACCAAGCCAGCATCAGACCACAACTGCGCTACGTCGGGATGGCCGCCATCCTGTCACTCCCGCTGTTTACCGCCTGGCAGCGCATGGCGGCGGGCAAGCATTTCCTGTCGGATGTGGTGATTGCAGCGCTTTTGATCGGGCTTCTTGCCGCCATTCTGCACCGCATTCTCTACAAGCCCACTAACGCCTGACCGCTGTTGACTTCCCCCCTGATTCCCCCTATCAGCCGCCTACCTTGACTGCGGGCCTGTCTCGCAGCCGGGGTTACAGCATTGGAACTGGTCACGATCCGGGCCTTGTGCCCCGATCCTCTGGAATTCCACCGCACCGCACCCTGCTATGGGGGCGACTGCGGTTTTGGCGTTTTGCGGTCTGCGCAAGGCGTCGTCGAGAAGCAGCGCATCAAGTCTTGGTGCGAGTATTGACAGAGCAACACGAGGAACGTGAATGCCGACTATTCAACAGCTGATCCGCAAACCGCGGGAAGCGCTTGTGAGAAAGTCCAAGTCCCAGCACTTGGAATCTTGCCCGCAAAAGCGGGGCGTATGTACCCGTGTATACACCACCACCCCGAAGAAGCCGAACTCGGCCATGCGGAAAGTCGCCAAAGTGCGTCTGACCAACAGCTTCGAAGTGATCTGCTACATTCCCGGCGAAAAGCACAACCTTCAGGAACACTCGGTGGTTCTGATCCGTGGCGGTCGTATCAAAGACTTGCCGGGTGTGCGCTACCACATCCTCCGCGGCGTTCTGGACACCCAGGGCGTCAAAGAACGTCGCCAACGGCGTTCGAAATACGGCGCCAAGCGTCCGAAGTGAGGAGATAAAGCATGTCCCGTCGTCACGCCGCCGAAAAGCGCGAAATCCTGCCGGACGCCAAATATGGCGATAAGGTCCTGTCGAAATTTATGAACAACCTGATGGTTGACGGCAAAAAGTCCGTCGCGGAAGGTATTGTTTATGGCGCTCTTGAGCGGGTTCAGACCCGTCTGAAGCGTGAGCCGATCCAAGCTTTCCACGAAGCGCTGGACAACGTGAAACCCTCTGTCGAAGTGCGTTCGCGCCGTGTCGGTGGCGCTACCTACCAAGTCCCGGTCGAAGTGCGGATCGAGCGTCGCGAAGCTTTGGCGATCCGTTGGGTCATCACGGCCGCCCGCAAGCGCAACGAAAACACGATGGAAGAACGTCTGGCCGCTGAACTGTCTGACGCGGTGAACAACCGTGGCACAGCGGTTAAAAAGCGCGAAGACACCCACAAGATGGCCGACGCAAACAAAGCGTTCAGCCATTATCGCTGGTAAGGTGGCATCATGGCACGCGAATATCCGCTGAACCGCTACCGAAACTTCGGGATCATCGCACATATCGACGCGGGTAAAACCACGACGACCGAGCGTATCCTGTACTACACCGGCAAGACCCACAAGATCGGCGAAGTTCATGATGGCGCTGCCACCATGGACTGGATGGAGCAAGAGCAAGAGCGTGGCATCACGATCACCTCGGCTGCCACCACAACCTTCTGGGAACGCCAGATTGATGCCGGCGAACATCCCGGTGCCAAAGACAAATACCGTTTCAACATCATCGACACCCCCGGCCACGTCGACTTCACGATCGAAGTCGAACGTTCGCTGGCCGTGCTGGACGGCGCTGTCGTGCTGCTGGACGGCAACGCGGGCGTGGAACCGCAGACCGAAACCGTGTGGCGTCAGGCTGACCGCTACAAGGTGCCGCGCATCGTGTTCGTCAACAAGATGGACAAGACCGGCGCGGACTTCTTCAACTGCGTGAAGATGATCGCGGACCGGACCGGCGCGCATCCGCTGCCGATCCA
>JAYTQA010000473.1:0-6729 GCA_043746955.1 bacterium
TGCCACGGTGATTGACGTCGGCATCAACCGAACCCTGCGGGATGGCAAAACCAAGCTGGTCGGCGATGTGCATTATGAAAGTGCGGCGGCGGTGGCGGGGGCAATTACCCCGGTTCCGGGCGGTGTGGGGCCGATGACGATCGCCTGCCTTTTGGCCAACACCCTGACGGCGTGCTGCCGGGCCAATGGGCTGGCCGAGCCGGTGGGACTGACGGCCTAAGGTGAGCTGAAAGCCGACCCTGCGATAATTACCAAGTGTTATCAATGACCTGATGGGAAGTCCGTGCTGAGCCGGACCGTTCAGCGCATCGGTCGTGGCAGGCAATGCGTCCCGGTCAGAACCGCCAACGCGCGGGGCTGCATCAAGGCGATCAGGTCAGGATGGTCGGACGGCAGGCCACCGGTATAGGCGCCATAAGCCGGCAGGATCACACGCGCGGTGTCGATCAGAAAGCACGGCGCAACGCGGCCGGGCAGGCGCGCCTTTGGGTGGTAATGCCCAGATATTTCAAGGGGTTGCGCTGTCGCGATATGGCGGAAGGTCAGGTCGCCAAGCCGAAGTTCAACCCGGTGGCTGCCACCAAGATCGACCGGGCCCGCATCATGGTTGCCTTCAATCCAGGTCCAAACGCGGCCAGCCATCAGGCGGGTAAGCCAGAGCCGGTCGGCGTCATCTATTTCGCCAGCGGCGGCAAGGTCATCGAAACTGTCGCCGAGGCAGATGACGTGGCGGGCCTTGGTCGCCTCCAGATCGGCGTCAAGGCGGGTCAGGGTGGCGCGGGTTTCGTAAGGCGGGAGCAGGCTGCCACCGCGCCGGGCGAGACGCTCGGACTTGCCGAAGTGCAGATCAGAGACGGTCAGCAGGTTTTGCTCGGGCCAGTAAAGGGCGCCGGAGGGCAGGGCGGTCAGTTGGTTTGGGCCGAGGTGGAAGGTGTAGGGCATGGTTTCCGCGTTGGTGTTGTGGTGCGGCCAATTTGCGCCGGAAAGGTTAACCAGTGGAAGGGGGTGCGTTCTAAGAGGGCCGCCTTACAGAAGGCCCGCGTCGCGCAGAAGTTGGCGGGCGGCGTCGGTGGCAAGCCGCTCACGGCCCAGCCCATGGATCGGAATGATGCCGGGTTCGAGCATCAAGGGGGCCGCGAGCGGGGTGACTGACGCCAATCGAAGCAGGTCGATCCGGGGGCCGACCCGGTCCAACAGCGCCTCGATCCGGCCAAAGTCGACCAGGCCGCGCAGCGCCTCTTGCCGGGTGATATCCAGCAGTAGATGGTTGGGGTCAAAGCGGCGCAAGGTATCGTAGAGGATGTCGGAGGAGAAGGTGGCCTGGCGGCCGGATTTCCTGCGGCCCTGATTGTTACGCTCAATCAGGCCCGCGATGATGGCGGTGTTGCGGAAGGTGCGTTTCATCACGGCGTTGCCAGCGAGCCAGGTTTCCAGACCGTCGCGCAAGCGGATTTTGTCGAAAAGTTGCGTGTCTGCAAGGGGTTCGAGGCCCCAGATCAGGGTGGCGTAGTCGGTGGCGACAAAGCCAAGGGGGCCAAGATTTTGCGCCTCCATCTCTTTGGTGACCAGAAGGCCAAGGGTTTGCTGGGCGTTGCGGCCCGCGAAACCATAGATGCAAAGGTGCTCGCGCCCCTCGTGGGGGAAGGATTCCAGCAGCAGGCGGTTGGGTTCGGGCAGGCGGGACACGTCGCGTTGATGGGCGAGCCACTGGGCGGTGTGAAGGGGCAGGCCTGGCCAGCTTGGCTGTTGAAATATCTGCAGAATCCGTTCGGATAGCTGGGTCGAGGTGGCGAATTTGGTGCCACTGAACACCGCGACTTTTGGCGGGCGACCGGGGTCACGGGTGACCTCGACTGTCAGCTCGCGGAGGTTTGAAAAGCGCACCACCTCGCCGCCGATCAGGAAAGTGTCGCCGGGGGTAAGGGTGGCGGCGAAGCTCTCCTCGATCTCGCCCAAGGGCGCGCCGCGACCTTTGAGGGTGACTTTCAGGGTTTCGATGTCGATGATCGTGCCAAGGTTTTGGCGGATCAGGGCGGCGGCGCGCGGGTCACGCAGGGTCCATTTATCGCCCCGGATCATCAGCCGTTGCCAGCGGTCGTAGGCTTTGAGCGCGTAGCCGCCGGTGGCCACGAAATCGAGGCAGGCGTCAAATTCTGCTTTGGTCAGAAGGGCATAGGGGCCGGCGGTGATGATTTCGTCGTAAAGGTTTTGGGCGTCAAAGGGGCCTGCGCAGGCGGTGGCGAGGATGTGCTGGCAAAGGACGTCGCGAGGGCCGGGGCCACGCGGTTCACCGTCGAGGCTGTGGGCTTTGACGGCTTCCAGTGCCGCTTGGCATTCGACGACCTCGAAGCGGTTGGCCGGGACCAGAAGCGCCTTGGACGGGGCGTTGTAGCGGTGGTTGGCGCGGCCGATGCGCTGGACTAACCGCTTGATATTCTTGGGGGTGCCGACCTGAATGACCAGATCGACGTCGCCCCAGTCGATGCCAAGATCGAGCGAACCGGTGCAGACGACGGCGCGCAGCTGGCCTGCGACCATGGCGGCTTCGACCCGCTCGCGCTGTTCGCGAGACAGCGAGCCGTGGTGGATGCCGATCGGCAGGGCGTCTTCATTGGCTAACCACAGGTTATGAAAGAAGATTTCGGCTTGGGCGCGGGTGTTGTGGAAGATCAGGCTGATGCGGTGCCGCTTGACCTGTTCGAGGATGGCTTGGATGGCATATTTGGCCCCGCCGCCTGCCCATGGTGGCGGGGTATCGGTGGTCAGCATCTGGATATCGGGGTCGGGTCCGGGGTCGGCTACCAGAATTTGTGTGTTTGGGCCGAGGAAGCGGGCGAGGGCGGGCGGGTCTTCGACGGTGGCGGAGAGGCCGATGCGGCGGAGGGTGGGGGAGAGAGTGGTCAGGCGGGCGAGTTGCAGCATCAACTGGTCGCCGCGTTTGGATTCCGCGAGGGCATGGATTTCGTCGATGATGACGCGCTGGAGGCCCGCGAAGATTTTGGGAGATTCCTCGTAAGTTAGCAATAACGCTAGGGATTCCGGGGTGGTCAGCAGGATGTGCGGCGGGTCGGCGCGCTGGCGGCGTCGCTGGGTGTAGGTGGTGTCGCCGGTGCGGTCCTCGATCCGGATGGGGAGGGCGGCACCTTCGACCGGGCGGCGGAGGTTGCGGCGGATGTCGGCGGTCAGCGCCTTGAGGGGCGAGATGTAGAGGGTGTGCAGGCCGTTGAAACCGTTGGACAATTCAGCGAGGGAGGGCAGGAAACCGGCGAGGGTCTTGCCGCCACCGGTGGGTGCGATCAGGAGCGTGGCGGGGTTTTGCGCGAGGTCCAGCATGGTGAGTTGGTGGGGGTGCAGGGTCCAGGCTTGGGAGTTTAGCCATGCGGTGAGGGAGGCGGGGAGCTGCATGGCGGGGAAGATAGGGCGTTTTGGGGGCGGGGGCGAGCGGTGCGTTAAGGGGCGGGATTTGTTGGGGATTTGGGCGGGTTAGCGAGAGGTTAACGGTCTTTCTTCTGTCTTTCTTTGGTCTTTCAGCCGTCTCTACGCAAAAGAAGACGCGGGAGGGCGTGGGTTGGGGTTTGGCGTGTTAACCTTTGGGGGCGAATCGGGGGGAGTGGCGGGGTGAACCCCGCCCTAGGCGGTTGAGTTTCTATCTCTGCCTGTCGAGGGTTTTGCATGACCGAGACTTTGACCCTGTGGCGGCCTGTTGGGCCAGAAGAATTGGCGCTGATCCGGGCGAGCGGGATGCGGGCATTTCCGCCGCGCTTGCCGGAGCAGCCTATTTTTTATCCGGTCACGACCGAGGACTATGCGATCAAGATTGCCCGCGACTGGAATGTGAAGGCTCGCGGGGCGGGCTTTGTCACAAGGTTTGAGGTTCGCAAAAGCTACTTGGATATATATTCGGTGCAGGATGCCGGTGGGCGGGCGCATCGGGAGTATTGGATTCCGGCGGAGGAATTGCCTGCGTTCAATGCTGCCATTGTCGGGTTGATCGAGGTGGTCCGCGAGTATCCGTAGGCTGGGGATTGCCGGGGTTGCGGCAATTGGCGCGCGCAAGCCCGTTCTACGAAGGCAAGTATGGGACGTGATGGCTTCGAGTGGCGTGAGTGGTGGCGGGGTGAACCCCGCCCTACATTTGGGTGGTATGGTGGCAAGGGGTCCGGTCATCCCGGCCGCACGAGGGGGTTGCGGGGCTGGGGTTGGGGGATTATCCGGGCTGGCATGAAAATACTGTTTTTGGGCGATGTGATGGGCAGGACCGGGCGGGCGGCGGTGGCGGAGCGGTTGCCCGGCCTTCGTGCGGCTTGGGGGTTGGATTTTGTGGTGGTCAATGGCGAGAATGCGTCGCAGGGGACCGGGCTGACCGGGGAGCATGCGCGGGTTTTGCTCGCCTCGGGGGCGGATTGTGTGACGCTGGGCGACCATGCATTCGACCAGAAGGATATGGTGCAGTTTATTGAGCAGGAGCCGCGGATTATTCGGCCATTGAATTTCTCCAAGGTCGCACCGGGGCGGGGCGCGCGGGTGTTTGAGGCGACGCAGGGGAGGAAGGTGCTGGTTTTGCAGGCGCTGGGGCAGGTCTTTATGAAAAGGCCGTTTGATGACCCGTTCTCGGCGGTCGAGGCGGTGCTGAAGACCCATCCGTTGGGCGGGGCGGTGCAGGCTTGTGTTCTCGATATTCATGCGGAGGCCACCTCGGAGAAGATGGCGATCGGGCATTGGTGTGATGGGCAGGCTTCACTTGTCGTCGGCACCCATACCCATGTGCCGACCGGCGACGCGATGATTTTGAACAAGGGGACGGCGTATCTGACCGATGCGGGGATGTGCGGCGATTATGACAGCGTGATCGGGATGGAGAAGCTGGAGCCGCTCAGGCGGTTCATCACCGGGATGTCGAGCGCGCGGTTTGAGCCAGCCTCGGGTGAGGCGACGCTGTCGGGGGTGTATGTCGAGACCGATGACCGGACCGGCAAGGCCTTGAAAGTGTCGATGATCCGGCAGGGTGGGCGGTTGCAGCAGGCCGGGCCATGAGCCGCCGGCGTTCGGTTGCAGCAGGCCAATCCGTGAGCCGGTGGCGGGCGGTTGCGTCAGGCGGGGCCATGAGCCGCTGGCGTTCGGTTGCGGCCTTGGTGCTGATCGGGGTCGGTTGGGGCAGCACGCAGCCCTTGGGCAAAATTGCGGCCTCGACCGGCAGGCCGCCGTTTGACCTGATCCTGGGACAGTTGGTGATCTGTTCGGTCGTGCTGGGGGCTTTGACCTTGGTGCGCGGCAAGCGATTGGTGCTGACCCGGCGGGCGATGGGGTTTTATGGCGCGGTGGCGGTGCTGGGGACGCTGGTGCCGAACCTGACGTTTTATATCTCGGTCCATCGGTTGCCGGCGGGGATCATGTCGATCCTGATCTCGACCGTGCCGCTGATGGCATGGCCGATGTCGATGGCATTGGGCATCGACCGGTTGGAGGCCAAGCGGTTGGCGGGGCTGTTGCTGGGCCTGGCCGGCGTCGCGATGATTGCGGCACCGGGGGCGAGTTTGGCACCGGGGATGGTGGCGTATCTGCCGCTGGCGCTGGTCGGGCCGTTTTTCTACGCGGTGGAGGGGGTGTTTGTCGCCCGCTACGGCATGGCGGGGATGGACCCGGTGCAGGCGATGTTCGGCGCCTCGGTCGTGGCGCTGGTCTTGTGCGTACCCTTGGTCTGGGTCACCGGGTCGTGGGTCAGCCCGGCGCCGCCTTGGGGGCGGGCGGAGGCGGCGTTGCTGGTGTCGTCCACCCTGCACGCCTGCCTTTACGCGGGCTATGTCGGGTTGGCGGCCAAAGCGGGGGCGGTATTTGCCAGCCAGACCGCCTATATCGTGACGGCCTCGGGCCTGGGTTGGGCGATGCTGCTGTTGGGCGAGCGGTTTTCGCCCCTGGTGTTTGTGGCGATGGCGGTGATGCTGGTCGGGCTGACGCTGGTGCGACCGCGTGCAAGGGTTGCGGCGGTTTGAGCCGGGGTTGCGGTTTGGCCCGGTGCCGGTGTAGACGACGCCAGCACCCAATTCGGGCAGCAAGATCAGGGAGTGAGGGTCATGTCAGGGCATTCCAAATGGTCGACTATCAAGCACCGCAAGGGCAAGGCGGATTCGATCCGCTCGAAGATGTTTTCCAAGCTGAGCAAGGAAATCACCGTCGCGGCCAAGATGGGGGTGCCGGACCCGGACATGAATCCGCGCCTGCGGCTGGCGGTCAAGGCCGCCAAGGCACTGTCGATGCCGAAGGATGTGATCGACCGCGCCATCAAGAAATCTCAGATGGGCGATGCGGCGGATTACACCGAAATCCGTTATGAAGGCTACGGCGTGAACGGGATTGCGATCATTGCCGAGGCGCTGACCGACAATTTGAACCGCACCGCGAGCAATGTGCGGAGTTATTTCACCAAATGCGGTGGCAATCTCGGGCAGACCGGGTCGGTGAGCCATTCGTTCGACCGGGTCGGTGAGATTTCCTATCCGGTGACCGCAGGCGGTGCTGATGCGGTGATGATGGCGGCGCTGGATGCCGGGGCCGATGATGTCGAATCCGATGACGAAGGCCATTGGATTTATTGCCAGCTGGCGGAACTGGCGGCGGTTTCGGATGCGCTGGAAAAGGCCTTGGGCGAATCCACCGAATCCAAGCTGGTCTGGAAGCCGCAAAGCCTGACGGTCGTCGATCTGGACACCGCGCAGAAATTGCTGCGGCTGG
>JAYTQA010000474.1:0-6711 GCA_043746955.1 bacterium
GGTGGCTGCGGGTGGCGGAAGCAGAGGTGCGGATACCGGTGGCGGCTGGCAGGGTGGCGGATGCGGGGGGCGGCTGGCAGGGGGGCGTCGGGGGCGGAAGCAGAGGGTCGGATACCGGTGGTGGCTGGCAGGGTGGTGGATGCGGGGGGCGTCGGGGGCGGAAGCAGAGGGTCGGATACCGGTGGCGGCTGGCAGGGTGGTGGATGCGGGGGGCGGATGCGGGTGGCGGATGCGGGTGGCCGGATACCGGCAGTGGCTGACAGGGTGGCAGGCTGACAGGGTGGCGGATGCGGATGGCGTCGGGGCGTATTCTGCGCGCGGTCAGGGCTGCGGGGTGCCGTTCCAGTGGCCGGAGGCGGCTACGACCCAACCTTCGGCCGGATCGGGCGCGGGCGGCGGGGTGGTGCCCGGCTGCCACACCATCAGCAGGATATGGTCTGGCGGCTGGCCGCCGGCCTCGGCCATGGCTTGCCACAACAGGCCAAAACCCTCGATCAGCAGGCCTTCGACGTAGAACGCGATTTCCTCGGCATCCAGCATCTCGGCAGTATCGTCCTGCACCTGCCAGCCGTCCTGCACCTCGTCCTGCACCTCGTCCTGCACCTCTGCGGCCCACAGAACCTGGCCCTCGAGCCCCGGATGGCGGGCCGCAAGCCGGGCGAGCGGTGCCAGAAAGGCTGCGGCGGCGGCGCTGGGGTTGGCACTCGGGCTGGGCTTGGCACTGGCGCTGGAGTTGGCCTTGGGATTGGCATTTGGGCTGGGGCTACGGCTGGCACCGGGGCTGACATCGGGGCTGGCACCGGGGCTGACATCGGGGCTGGCATCGGGGCTGGCACCGGGGCCGGAGCGGGGGGTGGCCTTGGGATTGGCATTTGTGCTGGGCTTGGCACTGGCGCTGGCCTTGGGATCGGCATTTGGGCTGGAGCTACGGCTGGCACTGGGGCTGGCACCGGGGCCAGAGCGGGGGTTTGCACTGGGACTGGGCTTGGCACCGGTGCTGGTGTTGGGATTGGCACTGGGGGCGTCTTTGGGGGTGGCTTTGGTCATCGGACATACCTCCCTGCAAGCCATGGCGCAAAGCAGAGGGCCAAGGCAAGAGGCCACTTCCATTTGGCCGCTGCCCCGCCCATATCAAGCTTGAATGCGGAGGCTTGAAATGGGAGCAGTCTTGTTGCTGGTGGTCGGTGCTGCGGCGGGGTTTCTCGCCACCCGGTTGATGCGGGTGCACACCGATATCCCGACCACGGTGGCTATTGGCGTCGGTGGTGCGCTGATCGGCGGGCTGGTGATCCGCACGCTGCTGGAGCTGACCGGCTGGATGGCCGGGTTTGCCGGCGCGGTGCTGGGCGCACTGGTGCTGATCTGGTTGTGGAAAACCTATCTCCGGCGGCGTTAGAGCGGGTTGCGGCCAGAGCAGCGCCCGTCTTCAGCCTCAATTGCCAGCATACCCAAACCGGCGGCCAGCAAACCCCTGAACACTGACCACCAGACCCCTGGCCGCGGATCACCAAACCCCTGACCACCCGACCCTTGACCACGACACCCAAGACCCTTGACCCTTGACCCTTGACCCAAGACCCAAGACCCAAGACCCAAGACCACAGACCACAGACCACAGACCACAGACCCCTGACCCCGAAAAATCCAGCGCGGACCGTCAGGACAGGCGCTTCAGCGCGTCTTTCAGCCGGAAGCCTTTGTCGCCAGCGGCTTCCCAGAGCAGCTGGCCCTGCCAGGCGGCAAACAGGATGGCGGCGCGTTCGGGATCGGGCAGACGAGCGGTCAGCATCGCCTCGACCTTGGCCCGCCACCCGGCGGCACGGGCGCGCAGCCGGGCACTGCGCAGGCTGGCTGTCAGCAGCGCAGCCATTGGCAGGGCGGCCATCGGCGGGGCTGCCATCGACGGGGCTGCCATCGGCAGAGCTGCCATCGGCGGGGCCGCGATCGGCAGGTTGGGCCCGCCGTCGCCCAAGGCTTTGAGCAGCGCTTGCGGGCCTTTGTCATGGGCCGCGACCTCGGCTGCGGTGGCACGGGCCTCCAGTTGGTCCCAGCCCCAGACCAGCGCCTGTTCGACCATCTGCGGCAGCCCGCCATAGCGCTGGACCAGCGATGCCCCGGCCAGACCGGTGGCGCGGGCGATGCTGGCAAAGCTCACCGCCTTCTCGCCCTCCGTAGCGATCCGGTGCAGGATCGCCGCAAAGACATCTGAGTCGGGAAGCGTGCGGGGGCGTGCCATGGGGAGAGTGTAAACGCGCGTTCGGCAATCGCAAACGGAAACGACGGTCTGCGGCATCAAGCGCCGGGGGTTTCACACCCCCGGACCCCGGTGGGATATTTGTGGACAGATAAAATGGCAAGAAGAGGTCTCGGCCTAGCTTGTTGCCAAGATACGCCCGCCTGAGGCGCTTGGCCGAAGCCGGTTGGCCGTTTGGCCAGCGGCGCGATGCAGGCAAGGCGCGGCAGCGCTCGATTGATCTACAAGAGGAAACCGGGGTTGGGCCCAAGGTCGAGGCCGGGGAAGACGCTGGATTGCAGGCCGGTGGCATTCAGACCAAACATCATGCGCAAAGCCCAGCCTGGGTAGCTGCGCACATCGGCGGTGGGCATCACGTCGCGATTGGCGAGCAGGTTGGCCTCCGACAGGCCGGGCCATGCACCGAAGACCCGGCCGCCTTTCAGGGCACCACCGGACAGGATCGCCATGCCGCCGGTGCCGTGGTCGGTGCCTTGGGTGCCGTTCTCCCGCGCGGTGCGGCCAAATTCGGTCATCGCCAGCACCAGAGTGGTGCCCCAGGCCCGCGCAAGTCCGGTTTTCAGTGCTACCAGCACCTGGGTCAGGGCGGTCAACTGGTCGGTCATCGTCTTGGCCTGGTTGTGGTGGGTATCCCAGCCGCCGAACGAAAAGCTCGCGATCCGCGACGGGCCGGTCAGACGTTCGGCGACATAGCTGCCAAGTTGCGCGTAAGCCTGCCCACCTTTCGGGGCCTGCTCGCCATTCATGCTCCGGGCGAGCGATTGCGCCTGCGCATAGGGCTCGGCAAACAGCGGGTCGGCGGCGTTGACCGCATTCAGCAGGTCAAGGCCCTGCGCCGACAACGGGCTTTCGCTGACCGGAAACCAATGGTCGGTTTGATGCGCGCCGTCGAGGATCAGGAGGCGCTGCTGGCCGACCGACACCGCGGTATCCGCGCGGGCTGCGGGCATCAGCGACAGGGCGCGGTTGAGCCAGCCGTCATGGCCGGGCGTGAGGTTGCCATCTGAGGTGCCGGTGCCGTTCTCCAACGCATCCTGGCCGATGAAATGGCTGCGGCCCGAGCGATACGGGGTGGCCACGGCATGGGCGAAGCCAAGTTCACCGGCGGTCCAGAGCGGCATCAGGCCAGCGGCATCCGGATGCAGGGTGAAGAAATCGGTCAGGGCCGGGCCTTGGGCTGCGGCGAGTGTCGGGCGCAGGCTGGCATAGGCGGCATCGCCGGTCGGGCGGACCACGTCGATGCCGTCCATCGCCCCGCGCAAGACAATGACAACAAGGCGGTTGTCGCCGGGCACTGCGGCGAAGGTGACCGGGGTCAACAGGGGCGAGGCTGCCACCGAACAGCCGATCAGGAAGGCGCGGCGCGACAGCAGAAGATCACCAGTGAGTTTGGCCACCATGTTACCTCCGGCTGAAATCGGGTGAGGCGATGAGGACCGCAAGCCCCTCCCACCGCTGTTCGGCACCGGCGACCGCGCGGCGCAAGAGGGGTGTCGCCATCTCGCCCAAGGCGAAATCGGTGAGCGCCACCGGGTCGGCCCGGTCGCCGGTTACCCGCGCCACATCGACCGCCCAATCAATGCGGGCCGCGAGCATCGGCGGGGTCATCCAGCCGGCGGCGACCTCGGGCCAGCCATCGGGGCGCAGCGCCTTGAACGGCGGCTGACCCATCGCGGTCAAAGCTTCGCGTGGCCGCAAGCTGCCTTTGGCAATGGCTGGCAGGTCCTGCTCTTGCCCGCTCAACCCCATCAACCGCAGCGAGGCCACGGCATATTCCTGCGGGCTGCGGACCTTAGCCCGGGTGGGATCGGCGGCAGCGGGGTGTTGCAACAGGGTGCGATACATCGGCACCAGTTGGGTATCATGGGCCAGATAGCTGGCCGACAGCGCCTGGACGAGGTCGGGCGGCGGCACATCGGCGATGAAATGGCGGGCGATGAAATAGGCCACGGCATCGGCAGTTTCCGGGCGGTGGGCCACGGTTTCGACCAGACGCGCGATCTCGGACATCCCCTCGCCATAACGGGCGCCTAAAATGGTCTTGGTGCCCGGTTCGGCCCGCTGCCGGTTCAGATGCGGACCACTTTGGTCGTAAGCCATGCCCGCCAACAGCTTGGCCAGTTCGGTCACGTCGGCTTGGCTATAGCCATGACCCATCGCGTGCAGTTCCAGAAACTCGCGCGCCAGATTTTCGTTCAGGCCTTTGCCCTTGCGCAGCCCGTAAGGCGAATTGGGCCCAATGGAATCAGTCTGGGTCAGGTAGATCTGCATGGCCGGGTGCCAGAGTGTTGCTTGCAACAGATCGGCATAGCGTCCGGCGATGTTGGGGCGGATCGCCTCATCGCGAAACGACTGGATGAAATGGCCGATCTTCTGCAACGGCGAGGCGACGGTGACCCGGTTGGCCCACAGGTTCACCAGCCGCTCGACAAAGCCAAGGTCGGCCACGGCGGGGCGGGCGACAAAGCTGGCGATATCGGCCTGTTCGATGGTTTTCAACTGGCGTCCGACGGTGGAGTTGGCAGTGTCCGGGGTATTGTCCGCCTTGGATTGGACGATGAGCGCCAGACGGTCGGCCAAGGGCGGGCGGTTCCAAACCTCGGCGGCAGGGTCTGGGGCGGTCAGTTGGGCCAAGAGACGGTCCGGATCCAGCCCGCCGGGTGACGGCGGGGTGCCGGCCTTGGGCCCGTAGCCAAAGCGGATATCCTCAATCAGGCTGGGCGCGTCCAAAGCGTACCTCATGGCGGGGCTGGGCTTTAATTGGGCATGAGCGCTGGCTAAATCAACTGACATTCCCGCGATGGGCGGGCGGGCAGGCCGGAACCGGCCTTAGGCGACGATTTCCGGCGTGGCTGGGTCGCCTGCCTGCGCGGCGTTGTTGCCTGCCGGCGCGGCTGGGTTGGTTGCGGCCTTGCGCGCCTGGTTTTTGGCTTTGCGGTCAGCCCGGCTGTCACCGCCCGCCACCGGGTCAGCGTTCAGCGCGACCTTTTTGACCCCGGCATGGCTGAAGAGCAGATTCTTGGCATAGCTCGCAAGACCAAGTTCCTTGATCAGCGGCCATTGCCGGTAGTGGATCGTATAGATGTCGCGGTCGACCGGCAAAGGCTCGCCCCGGGTCTTGCCGCCCAAGATGAAATGCTGCGCATCGGGCAGGATGTTCCAGTTCAGACCGGCCTTCTGGATCGCCAGCGGCAGGCTGATCTGGTCGAGGTAGGGCCGCTTGGCCGGCAGGTCGAGCGCTTGATCGAGGGTTTGCGCCATCGCCATCCAGACCTGCGGAAAGCTCTTGCCGTCAGGGGTCCGGAACTGTTCGGGGAAGGTAAACAGACCGGAGGAAAAGTAAGGCATCCGCCCGCCGCCCCTGGTTTGCTTCATCAACCGGATGCGGTCTTTCGGCACCGGCATGGCAGCAGCCGCATAGATGCTGGGCCAGATGCTTTGCTTGCCCCAACCCATGGATGCCGCTGGGGTCAGCGACACGCAGCCGTCCTTGATGATATTCTCAATCCGGTTGGGCCGCAGCGTCAAAACATCACTGTCCATGAAGCCGGAAAATTCAGTGTCCCTCGGCTCCAAAGTCGCAAGAATTTTGTTGCCATGCGGATAGGCCGGATCAAACCGACCCTCGGTCAGCATCGGCCGCAGATCGCAGCGCATCTTGGCCAGCGCCGACTTCACCTCCGGATGCACGAGGTCCAACTTTTGCGCCGGACAATAGCCGACCAAAACCAGCGTATCGCCGAAATTCTCGCGGAGCGATGCAGCCAGATAACAGGCCATCACCTGATAATTCGGTGGCTCGACGATGAAATAGACCGTCAGGCGCGCCATCCTAGCCTCATCCATCCCACGGTGTTTGCGCCTGATCCCCTTGAAGGCCGTTGGCAGGCAGGCCAAGGATGACACCGGAAAACGAGCGATGGCAATGAACGAACCGATCAAACCAAAGGCCAAAGGTGGCCCCGCCAAACCGGCAAGGGTGCTGGCACCCTTGACCGGGCGGCCGCGCGGTGCATCGGATCTGTGGGGAACGGTGGATTTTCCGCTGAAAGCGCACCAAAGCCCGCATGGTCAGGTCACCGCAGTGTCGATGATGAAGGATGAAGGCCCCTATGTCATCGAATGGATTGCCCATCATCTGGCGGTCGGCTTTACCGACCTCGTGGTCTATACGAACGATTGTTCGGACGGCACCGATGCTATGCTGATCCGGCTGGAGCAGTTGGGTCTGGCCCACCACCGCCGCAACATCATTCCCGATGGAATCCGACCGCAACCCTCGGCTTTGAACCACGCGCAGATGGAGCCAGTGGTGGGTCTGTCCGATTGGGTGATGGTGTTTGACGCCGATGAGTTTTTGGCGATCCGCTACGGTGATGGCAGGCTTGACGGGATGATTTCTGCGGCCAAAGACCAGGGCGCAAACGGGGTCGTCGTGACCTGGCGGATCTTTGGCT
>JAYTQA010000475.1:0-2519 GCA_043746955.1 bacterium
CTTTGAATTTGGCCATGGACGCGCGCCGGTGCACCCCTATGGTGCGGTGGCAGGTCGGATTGACGCAAAGAGGGTGACCCGCTTGGTCCAGGGGCAAGACACCGATTGGTCGGAACTGATGCTGGCGGTGCGGGATCAGGGCGACCGGGCTGCCTTCGCGCAGTTGTTCCGGCATTTTGCGCCGCGGGTGAAGTCCTATCTGATGAAGTCGGGGGCGGCAGCGGCGCAGGCCGAGGAATGCGCGCAGGATGTGATGACGACATTGTGGCAAAAGGCCACGCTGTTTGACCCGGAACGCGCGGCGGTCTCGACCTGGATTTTCACGATTGCGCGCAACCGGATGATCGACATGGTGCGTAAGGATCGCAGGCCCGACCCGGAGCCTGCGCCCTGGGACCGCGACGCCGAGCCGGATCAGGCCGAGATTTACGCCGCCGTCGAAGAAAGCCGGGTTCTGGCGGCGGCTTTGGCCCAACTGCCGGAAAACCAGCGCAGGCTGATCCAGCGCGCCTTTTACGGCGACCTGTCGCATTCCGAGATCGCTTCGGAAACCGGGTTGCCCTTGGGCACCATCAAGTCCCGGATACGCCTCGCGCTTGACCGTCTGCGGGCCCGCATGCGGGACAGCCAATAGGATGAAGATGCCCAACCCCCAGATGCCCAACCCCAAGATGCCCAACCCCAAGATACCTGTGACCAAACCGGCGGGCCCGATCAGGCACCACCTGAGCGACGGCCTGCTGATCGCTTACGCGGCGGGGAGTTTGCCCGAGGCCTTCGGGCTGGTGGTGGCGACCCATGTCTCGATGTGTGACGACTGCCGGGCAAGGCTTTCAGCGTTCGAAGCACTTGGCGGGGCGGTTTTGGATGCGGGTGCTGAGGCTGGGGCTGAGGTGAGCGACGCAAGTCTGGCCCTTGTGATGGCGCGGCTTGAGCGGCCTGGGGTGGCAAAGCTGGAAGTTGCGCGCCGGACCGGCGTTTTGCCCACACCGCTGGTGGAATATATCGGCGGCGATCTGGACGCGGTGAAGTGGAAATCGCTCGGGATGGGCGTGCGGCAGGCGATCCTGCCGACCGCCAAATCCGCCACGGCGCGGCTCTTGTATATTCCGGCCGGCCAAGCGGTGCCCGATCATGGCCACCGGGGCACCGAACTGACGCTGGTATTGCAGGGCGCGTTCCGCGATGCGACCGACCGCTTCGGGCCGGGCGATCTGGAAATAGCCGACGCAGCGCTGGAACATACGCCGGTCGCAGAGCCCGGAGCGGCGTGCATTTGTCTGGCCGCGACCGATGCTCCGTTGCGGTTTTTGGGGCTGGTGCCGAGGCTGTTGCAGCCGCTGTTCAGGATTTGAGGTGCTGGTCAGCTTGCGAGCGCCGGGGGTGTCACACCCCCCTTGCGCCATTCCTTCGCCCTGCGGGCAAATGGCTCACCCGTGGAGTATTTCTGCCCAGATGAAGGGGAAACAGAAGTCAGAGCACGACGATGCCGCTGTGTTTGGCTTTGAACTCCGGCTCGACATGGATCGTCACCACGCAGCCTTCAACCAGCGCTTTCAGGCCGGCTTCGACCCGGTCACACATGTCATGCGCGGCTGACACGGTAATCGAGCCGGGCACCACCAGGTGAAATTCGATGAAAGTGGCGGCGCCGGCGCTGCGGGTGCGCAAATCGTGCGCCTCAACCGCGCCGATCGCTTCGGTGGCGATCACCCGGCGGACCTCGGCCAGGATGGCGTCCGACAGCGATTCGTCCAGCAGGCCGGACAGGCTTTGCTGGGTCACCCGCCAGCCGGACCACAGGATATTGACGCCGACCAGACCGGCAAGTGCGGGGTCAAGCCAAGACCAACCGGTTTCGATCGCCAGAAGGACGCCAAGGGTCACCACGACCGACGAGGCGACATCGAGCACCAGATGACGCCCGTCGGCGACCAGCGCGGGCGAGCGAACCCGGCGGCCATGGCGGATCAGCACAAAGGCCCAGACCGCATTCAGGATCGACGCCCCCGCGTTGACCAAGAGGCCGCGCAACGGGGCGTCCAGCACATGGGGTGACGCAAGCCCGGCCCAGGCTTGTTTCAGGATGAAAAACGCCGCCAGAATGATCATGACGCCTTCCAGGATGGCGCTGAACAATTCGGCTTTGTGGTGGCCGTAGGGGTGGGTGGAATCAGCGGGCCGGGCCGCCACATTGATCGCCACCAGGGCTGCAACCGCGGTCACCAGATTGACGATGCTTTCCAGCGCATCCGACAACAGGGCCACCGAGCCGGTCATCGCCCAAGCCAAAAGCTTCAGCCCCAACACCACCAGGCCCAGAACGATGCTGCCGATCCCGAGTTTTACGGTTTTGGTCATGGCCGGTCTTTCCTGCTGCATCGGGTGCCGGACCATCTGCTGCGGTGCGGCACCCTCGTCCGCGCCCCTAGCAAAGGCCAGCCAATCCGGCAAGCGGTTTGGCACAGGGCGCGGGATGTTGGCCGGGCTTTCCGCCCACTTTCCGCTTGAAAGGCCGT
>JAYTQA010000476.1:0-2518 GCA_043746955.1 bacterium
ATCCGCCGGCAGGATCACCGTTTGCCCGGCGGTAAGCGTGCACATCAGCGCCGCAGCAATGGCCGCCATGCCGGAGGGAAAACCGACCACGGTGGCACCCTCCAGGATCGCCAGTTGCTCTTCCACCTCTTCCCAGGTGGGCATCGCCATGCGGCCATATTTGTAGGCGGCGTTTTCCAGACCTGGCAGGTGGAACGTGGTGGCAGAGATCAGCGGCGGCGACACCGGGTCGCCGCGCCCCAGACGCTCGGCCCGGTGGTGCAGCATGTCGGCGAAACGGCGGTCTGCGGTCATGGGTCGTGCCTTTTTCTGTGAGCGCCGGGAGTTTCACACCCCCCGTTACAAAGTTTCTGCCCTACTTCGTAGCAAACTTTTTGGCACCCGTGGGATATTTGGGAACAAACAAAGATCATTCGAGGCGGGCGGGGAAACCTTCAGCGCGCAGGTTGGTGCCGAGCGCGTCTTCAAGGAGTTTGACGATCTGGGTTGACTGCGCCTGTCCGCCATAGGCCGCCTTGCCCTTCATGAAGGTTTGCAAAGTGTGTGAGGCGAGGTCGAGAGGGACGCCGTACTCACGGCCAAAGCCCATCGCAAAGCCCAGGTCCTTCAGGGCAAGGTCCATGGTGAATGCGATGTCGTAGCTGCCATTCAAGATCAGTTGCCCTTCGGTTTCATGCACGAAGGACGTGCCGGAGGAGGCGGTGATCGCCTCCCATGCCGTCTTCAGATCAAGGCCGCCGCGTTTGGCCAGCATCAAGGCCTCGCCATCCGCCACGAGGTGGATGAAGGCCAGCATGTTGGTGATGACCTTGATGACGGCGGCAGAGCCCAAGGGCCCCATGTGGAAGATCTTGTCGCCGATCGCCTGCAAGGCCGGATGGTGCAGATCGAACAGGTCCTGGTCACCGCCGACCAGCACGGTGATCTCTCCTCTTGCGGCAAGGTGGACGCCGCCGGTCACCGGCGCCTCGAGCATGCGGACGTCGCCGCTGCGGGCGAGGCCTGCCAGACGCAGGACATCCTCGCGCCCGAGGGTGGAGTTTTCAACCCAGGTGGCGCCGGGCTTCAGCGCCTCCAGCACCTGCAACAGCACGACCTCTGACACCGTCGGCGATGGCAGGCAGGTGAAGATGTGATCGACCTGCCCCGCCAGTTCCGCGGGAGATGCCGCAACCTTGGCCCCCATTGCCGCGTGACGCTCTGCCAGTCTGGGGTTGCGGTCATAGACCGTCACCGCATGTCCGGCGCGGATCAGGCTTGCAGCGAGATGGCCGCCCAGGTTGCCAAGACCGATATAGCCGTAGTTCATTCCCCCCACCCGACGATGCCTTTCACTTCACAAAAATCATGGATGCCCCAATCGGCATATTCGCGCCCGTTGCCGGACTGTTTGTAGCCACCGAACGGGGCAAAGGTGTCCCACGCCGGGTAGTTCAGGTTCACGGTTCCCGCGCGGATCCTGCGCGCCACCGGGCGGGCGTCTTCGATCGGGCCCGCGATATAGGCGGCAAGGCCGTAGGGCGTGTCATTGGCCATCTCGACCGCGTGGTCGATACTGTCATAAGGCAGGATCGCCAGCACGGGGCCAAAGATTTCCTCACGTGAGACGGTCATGTCTGGCCTCACCCCGCCGAAAATTGTCGGTTTGACATACCAGCCGTGGTTGATGCCATCCGGTCGACCCAGACCGCCCGCGACCAGGGTAGCACCCTCATCAATGCCGGTCTGGATCAGGCGCTGGACCTTGTCGTATTGCGGTTTGGAGATCAGCGGCCCCATCGTGGTTTCGGTATCGGCCGGATCGCCCACCACAACCGCCTCGGCCACCGCCGTCGCATGGATCAACGCCTGTCCGTGCAGATGACGCGGCACCAGCATCCGGGTCGGCGCATCGCAGCTTTGCCCGGTGTTGGCAAAGCAGCCCTCGACGCCCGCCTTGACCGCTTCGGCCAGATCAGCCGAGGGCAGAATGATGTTGGGCGACTTGCCCCCCAATTCCTGCGCCACCCGCTTGACGGTCGGGGCGGCAGCCGCCGCCACAAGGATGCCGGCGCGGGTCGATCCGGTGAAGCTGACCATGTCAACCTCGGGATGCGAGGCCATGCGGGCGCCGACCTCGGCCCCGGTGCCGTTGACGAGGTTGAAGACCCCCGGCGGCACCCCGGCATGATGGCAGACATGCGCGAAAAGCACACCCGACATCGGCGCTATTTCCGACGGCTTCAGCACCATGGTGCAGCCCGCGACCAGCGCTGGAGCCACCTTGCAGGCGATCTGGTTCATTGGCCAGTTCCACGGCGTGATCAGCGCGCAGACCCCGATCCCCTCATGCACGATGCGGGTGGTGCCGCGCATGTATTCCCACGCCATCGCTTCGGCGGCCTTGATCGTGCTTTCGATATGGACCTGCCCCGCCCAGGCCTGCGCGCTGCGGGCCCACTCGATCGGGGCCCCCATTTCCGTGCTCATCACCTGCGCGAATTCCTCGTACTGGTCATTGTAGACCTCAAGGATGCGC
>JAYTQA010000477.1:0-2516 GCA_043746955.1 bacterium
GTCTGGCGATGACAGAATCGCCAGACAGACTCTAACCTTTTGTTTTTCCGCGTGTCTGGCGACAAAACCGGTGTCCACTTTTGTCTGACACGCTCTAGCGCAGTTTTGGCTTCGGTGATCCACGGCAGGGGGCCCTGTGGTGGTAATGAGGCTGCGCGGCCATTGGCGGTGATCAGCTGCTTCAGGGCGCGGGCGGTCCGGACGCCCCATTGGCCATCCATGGCGCCGGGGGCGTGGCCAAGTTTGTCGAGGCCGCTCTGGATCATGCGGATGGCGTCGGTTTGGTCTGTGGTCATGGGATGGCTCTTTCTGCCCGGTCGTGGGCAACAAAAAACCCGCCGTACGGGCGGGCTGCGGTGGATCAGGGGTGTGCAAGGTCGGTCAGTCGGCCCGGCTGCGCTGGAAGGCCTCGAACATCAGATCGCGCATGGCGCGGATGTCGGTCTCGATACGCTCCAGCCGGTCGGCATCGGCCTTGCGGTCCTCGGCCCTGCGATCCCCGGCGCGCTGCTTGTCGAAGCGGTCGCGCTCGGCGGCCAGTTCGTGCTCCAGGCGTTCCAGCACGGCCTCGTTGGTGAAAGCCTTGCGCGTCACGGTGGCCGCGATGGCGAGGCTGCCGCCCATCAGAGCGGTGATCGCGGCAGTCAGGCCATGGTCACGGAAGGCTTGGGCTACGCCTTCCAGAAAGGTTGGTGGTTCGGTCATGATGGGGCTTTCAAAGGGTCAAGTTTGGTGGGCCGCGCAGCCTTCACGGCGCCACATAAAATGTTGCGCTGATCCGCCAGATCACGCTGATGGTCAGGGGGGCTGCGATGGTCGTGGCGATGTTCTGCGCTGAGGCCATGATCGCGCGCACCGGGTCGAGGGCTTTTTCATAGACGCTGCCTTGGGCTGCCGCCTCCATCAGGATGGAGAACGCCAGCGCGCCCGGCAGGTTGGTTGTCGTGACCACGACCGGCGTTGTCCCTGCCGTGAGGAGCGCTGCCGCGTGCCGCTCAATCCTGAGACCAGTGATGTAGTGGCGCAGACCCGCGCCCGCGGCGGTCAGGATCAGGGCGGCGGCTGTGCTGAGGGCGGCGGTGATCGTGGCCGCGTTTGACGACACCTCGCCCAGCAGACGATCATCGAGAAGGCCCGTCGCCGCCAGCAGGGTCGCCGTGGCCGCACCCGAGGTATAGGCCCGTCACCCGCGCATCTCGTCGGCATCAAGCGAGGGGGCCAGCGAGACGGTGATGATGGAAGTCGCGGCGACGCCGGGCGCGGAAATGACGGTTGAGGCCTCCAGCGCGTTATCGGTCACGGCCAGCAGCCCGGTGCCGGTCAGCGGCCCGAGGTTGAAATCCACCCCGTCCGCCCGTGCCCGCAAGCGTTGTGCAGTGGTGTTGAGCCAGATCCAGCCATCGGCGCGTCCGGAAGGATCCGCAGCGAGGCCGCCCAGAACTACACCCTGCGGCAGGGTCGGGCGGCCAGTGGCGCGATCCATGGACATGCCTGTGTTCCAGGTCGAACCATCCGGACTGACCTTGAAGCTGAAATCGTCGCTGCCCAGCAGCCCGATCAATGCGCGGGCCGAGAAGCCAGTCTTGAACGCAAAGGCGGCATCGTTGCCTGCTGCGGCTTTGTTGACCGTCACTTCGATCCCGGCGCCTGCGTTGTTCAAAAGAACAGCAGGTGCGTTCACCGACAGGCGATTGCTCGCATCCGCCGTGGCCCCGCCAAGGCCCAATAACTGGGCGGTGAGATTGGCCTGTGGCATGCCGACCGCCGTTACCGCGTGGCGAAGGTAACTGTCGGCGTGTTCACCACCGTCGTGCCACCTGCGCCCGCCGTGGCGGACCCGATGTTGAGCACCGTGCTCGATCCCGATGCACCGCCGGTGCCGAGGTTCACGGTCTTGGTGACGCCGGTCGTGGTTGCGCCGGTGCCGATCCCGTAAGTCGATGTTGCTGCGGATGTCCCGATGGTTGCGGTGGCCCCCGACACGGTCAGCGTGCCCGAGAATGTCTTGTTGCCCGTGAAGGTCTGCGTCCCGGCAAGGATCGCCAACTCGCTGGAGGTGTTGGGCAGGGTGAAGGTCCGGGTCGTGGCCGTGGTGATCCCCGACAGCGAGAACAGTGCCCGCTTGGTCGGGTCGGCATCATTCACCAGGCTGAAGATCGCGTCAGAGACATCCTGCGGCACGCCGACCAGCTTCCAGATCGTCCCAGTCCAGACAGTGACACCGGCCTCGTCAGCGATCCAGGCCAGCCAACCGGTGCGCGGCATGAGGCGCATCCAGACGCCATCGACCCAAGTCGCGACGTTCAGATCCCAGCCCGCCCAAAGACCTGTCGCCGCCGAAGCCACGATGTAACGGTCGCCGTCGGCAGGCAATGCGGGCGGGGCCGTCAGATCCCGGTCGAGCACCGAAAGCTGAACCACGGCGTCGAGCAGCCGGATTGCGTCATTGTGGGTGACATGCTTCTGGGCCTGCGCCGCCAGGATATAAGGCAGCAGCAGGTGAGGGGAGATATCGG
>JAYTQA010000478.1:0-6683 GCA_043746955.1 bacterium
ACGCGCCCTACAAACCCGGCTCCCGCCTCTACGAGATGGCGCTAGGCGGCGGTGGCATTCTGGACGTCGGCGGTTATCCGGCCTCGCTCGCCCGCCTGATCGCTGGCGCTGCCGTGGGCCAACCCTTCGCCAACCCTGCCTCCGTCAAGGCCACCGGCACTCTGGCCGAAACCGGCGTCGATGCCGTGGCTTATGGCCTTTTGACCTTCGCATCCGGCTTCATCGCGGAAATCGCCGTGGCCGTGGCGCGCAACATGGACAACCGCGCCATCATCACCGGTCCCAAAGGCCAGATCATCATCGACGACCCCTGGGTGCCGGGCCGCAATGCCGGCCCCTCCGATGCCACCCTCCACATCACGGTCGGTAAAGCCACCCGCACCGAGGTTCTGCGCGACCCCCGCATGCTGTTCGCCTTTGAAGCCGAGCACGTCTCCAAAGCCATCGCCGCAGGCCTGCTGCAAGCGCCCGCCCCTGCACCATCCCATGCCGACAGCATCGGCAACAACGAAACCTTGGACAAATGGCGCGCAGAGGTCGGCTACAAAACCTTCACCGAAATGCCCGCCACCAACCGCATCCTGCCCGGCGTTCTGCCCAAAGGCCTGCCGCAAATGCCACGGGTCAAGCTGGCGGGTGTGGCCCTGCCGGTCTCCAAACTCATCATCGGCTGCGACAATCGCAACACCGTGGCCGAAGGGGCCATTGTCTGGGATGCCTGGGCAGAGGCGGGCGGCAACGCCTTTGACACCGGCTTTGTCTATGGCGGTGGCCTGCACGAGAAGGTTTTGGGTGAGTGGATCGCGGCGCGCGGTGTCGCCAAAGATGTCGTCGTCATCGCCAAGGGCGGTCACACGCCGTATTGCACGCCGCGTGCCGTTGCCACCCAACTGGACATCAGCCTTGAACGGCTTGGCCTGACGTCAGTCCCCATCTACCTCATGCACCGCGATAACCTCTCCGTCCCGGTGGGGGAGTTCGTTGACGCCCTGAATGCGATGAAGCAGGCCGGCAAGATCGGTATCTTCGGCGGGTCGAACTGGTCGCCCGCGCGGATTGCCGAAGCCAACGCCTATGCCGCCAAACATCGGCTGGAACCGTTCCGTATCCTCAACAACAATCTGTCGCTCGCTGTGATGGAAAAGCCGGTCTGGGCTGGCTGCGTCACCTCCAACACGCGCGAAACGCTGGCTTTCCTGCGCCAAGGCGCTGTCACGCACCTGTCATGGTCCAGCCAGGCGCGCGGCTATTTCCTGCCCGAAGCGCTCCGCAACCGCTTGCCTGCCGACACCGCACCGGAAACCTGTTTCGGCAGCCCGGCCAATGCCCTACGCCGCAAACGGGCGGAAACCCTTGCCACCGAAAAGGGCTTGTCCGCCCATAACATTGCGACCGCTTGGGTGTTGAGCCAAAGCTACACCTCGCTTGCCCTGATCGGCCCGCGTTCGCCGGGCGAGATCGTCTCGACCCTGCCCGGCGCAGCCCTGACGCTGAGCGAAGCCGAAGTGCTGTGGCTGAACCTGGAGCGTGACGCCCGTTAGCGCGAATGCCAGGCACCGGTGGATTTGGCGGTGCCTGGGCTGATAAGCACGGGAAGAGCGCTGTCGCCCGCAGCGACTTTAGCGGCAGAAGTTTTGCCCATGACCAGCATGGTTGGCTTTGCGGGGGCGGTTGGGGCGCTGGTGGTTTCCGGCGTCTGACCCAGCAGCGCCATCGCCTTGGCGGTCGCCTGATCGGTCAGGCCGGCCCAATCAACATCCTGCGCCGCAAAGAAACCTACCAGCATCAACATCGGCAGAATCGACAGGTTCAGCAGGATGCGGAACCCTCGTTTGTCGGTCTGAGGCCGGAGCCAAAGCTGTGACAGCTTTGCGCCCGGCCAGCCGCCGATGGCCGACAGCATGAGCAAGGTCCGGTCAGGCACGCCCCATTCGCCCGCCACAGTACGGCGCTTGTCGATGTAAAACGCGGTGAGGGTCATGGCGTTCACCAGCACGAACCAAGCCGCGAGGCTTAGCGTCAGGGCGGCCAAAGGTCCGGTCAGAAGAGTGCTCATCATGGGCACGGTCATGCCGCCCAATCGCGGCAGGATTGCGGAAAAACCGCGTCCTCCCAGCGAAGTTTGGCGCGGTTTTATGCACGTGTGCCACCCGGACTTGCAAACAACAGCAGCCGAACGCCCGCAGAGTCAAAATCCCAACAATTTCAAATGCCTGCGTGGCGTTCTTCACCCAAACCCGGGCTTTCCCCGAAACGGATTCACCAAAATAGGTTAACAACCCCCCCGTCTCTGCGCGCGTAGAGACAGAAGGAAGACAGGATAAAGACGCCCAAAAGACCGCCAAAGTCCCGAGCTTTTTCGGAGTAAACCCAACGCCCGCAAGCACTTGACCCCCTACAGCCCATCCCGCCGTAACGGCGTGGTAGAACAATGCAACCCCCCCCCGTTCTTGTGATTGGCCGCATAGGGCACCGTCGTCCAACTCACCCCAGCCGCCG
Organism: bacterium; assembly: GCA_043746955.1. Classification (GTDB taxonomy): domain Bacteria; phylum Pseudomonadota; class Alphaproteobacteria; order Rhodobacterales; family Rhodobacteraceae; genus Stagnihabitans. The sequence continues at coordinate 2,500 of JAYTQA010000478.1, forward strand.
CCAACCGGTCGAGCGTGCGGTTGGTGGCACCTTCCGGCATCAGGACTTTTCCGGGGGCAACGGCGAGGGAATTCACGATCCACGGATCATCCCCCGGATCAGTCTCAATATACCGGATGCCCCGCGCGGTCAGCTCCTCAAGGAACGAAAAGGGCAGGCCCATCGGGTTGAGGATGGCAAGGTCGCGGTCGATCATCAGGAACGACACATCCAGGTGGATGTCGTAGCCGGTGAGTTCCACGATCAGCAGGTCAACTCCTTGACGTTGCAAGACTTCTCCGACTTGCGCCGCCCCTTCCCGGTTCACCCGGACACCGATACCGATGGCGCAAGTTTTGGCGTTCAGCCAGGCGAAACTGCCGCCTTCCATGATGCCGCTCCCTGCGATGGTGCGCAGGATCGGGATGCCGATCTTGGCTAAGGTGCGGGTGACCGCGAGTTCTTCGCCCCGCCTGATCCGCGCCCCCATCCGGCAGACAATCGCCCCGCCTTTGACCATGATCAGCGGGTCGCGGGTGTAGATTTGTTTCAGGCGAATCCCGGCCTCGCCCTCCATATAGTGAACCTCGACCGCCTCGGCCACCAAGGCTGCCACAAACGCATCATGCTGCCGCTGCATCAAAGGCAGGTCGGGCAGGGTGTCGGACTGGAAATACCACCCCACTGACGGGTCGCCAAAACTGCCAATTTCGGCCAGACGTTTGGCAGGATCGACGACGTTCAACTCGGGTCCGGGGCGGTGCATCAGGATCGAGCGGATCTTGCCCACATCATTGTCGATACCCCAGACGGCCCCCCAGGAGGCCATCAGTTCGGCAGGGTCCTCGAACGGGGGTTCGGCACCGGCTGCGAAGGCTTTCACGGTCTGGGTGTAGATCCAGTGGGGGTTGGTCATCTTGGGCCCTTTGGGGTTGGCTGTCCACATGTGGACGTTTTTGTAACCGATGGATTACAAACGCTTTTCGTTTTTCTGGTAAGGTTTCGTTTACGATTGGCGGCCATTTTCACACCGCCGAGAAGCCGTTGTCCACGAAAAGCTGGGGTGCCGTTGACGAACTCTGCGTCGTCAGAGGCGAGGTATAAAGCGGCTCTGGCAATATCCTCCGGCTGGCCCATCCGGCCCTGGGCCGCGCGAATCGCGGCGTCGGAAACATCGACTCCCAAAGCGGCCAGATCGCGGACTTCACGGCTGCCATGTGGGGTGTCGATGAAGCCGGGGCAGATGGCGTTGCAGCGGATGCCACGGTCACGGAATTCGACGGCAATGGCGCGGGCGAACATGTGGCAGGCGCCTTTGGTCGCGTCGTAAAGCACCTCATTCGGGGTCGCGTAGACGGCGGAGATCGAGGAAGTGCAGACGATGGAACCGCGGCCCTGCGCCAGCATCATCGGCAGCACGGCGCGGGTCATGAGGTACATGGACTTGACGTTAACGTCGAACAGGAAGTCCCAGTCCGCCTCCTCGGTTTCCAAAAACGGTTTGATCACGATGGTGCCCGCGTGGTTGAACAGCACGTTGGCGGGGCCGAGGGATTGGGTGACACAGGCCACCGCGGCGTCAACCTCTTGTTTTTGCGAGACATCCGCTGCGGCGAAGACGACCCGCTTGCCCTGCGTGGTCAGTTCATCAGCCAAGGCCTGACCATCGCGGACATTCCGGTCGATGATACCAACAGCGGCCCCTTCAGCGGCGAACAGCCGGACGGCGGCAGCGCCACAGCCGGTCGCCCCGCCCGAGATGATTGCGATTTTGGTTTTGAGTCGGTTTGCCATGTTGCCCCCTGCTTTCGGCAAGCCTAACAGCCGGTTTGATGCGGGCAACCGCTTTCACGACATCGCGGCGCAGGCGTGCTATGCTGAAGCCCGGAACAGTGGAGGAAATCATGCCATATGTTGATGCTTTTGTAATGCCCGTCCTGAGGTCGCGCGAGGCAGATTATATCGCCTGGGCCAAGCTGGGGGCCAAGGCATGGCTGGAACACGGCGCGCTGTCTTATGTGGAAAGCCGCGCCGAGGATGTGCCCGAGGGCAAGGTCACATCATTCCCCCTGGCCGTGAAGCTGGAGTCGACCGAAGTTTTGTACTTCGCTTACGCGACCTACCGCGACCGGGCGCACCGGGATCAGGTGATGGGCAAGGTCATGGCCGACCCGCGGCTGGAAGCGATGATGAAGGACAGCCCGGCCAATATGCAGCGGATGATCTGGGGCGGGTTTGAGACGGTGGTGTCGGTGCCGTAGAGCCATGCTGTAGGGCGGCGGGGTTAACCCCGCCCACCCGTGTTGCCGTCAGACGAGGGCGGTTTCGACCTTCACATTGCCACCGATCACGTGGGAATAGGGGCAGATGAAATGGCCACGCTCGGCGATTTTGGCGGCCACTTCGGGTGCGAGGCCGGGCAGGGACACTTCCAGCTTGATCGCAAGACCAAAGCCGCCTTCCGGACGCCCGCCGATGCCGACTTTGGCAGTGACGGTGGCGTTATCGGGCACGTTGCCCAGCTTTTCAGACGAGGCGGCAAAGCGCATCGCACCAAGGTAGCAGGCTGCGTAACCGGTTGCGAACAACTCCTCGGGGTTGTGGCCCATGCCAGAGCCGCCCAGTTCCTTGGGCGAGGCCATGGTGATCGTCAGTTTGCCGTCGGCAAGTTTTGAGCCGCCGTTGCGGCCACCGCCGGTTGCAGTTGCCTCGGTCCAGTATTTCGGGTCAATCGACATTTGGCTTCCTATCGTGTGCGATTTGATCGTTGGCGATTGATATGGCGAGTCGATTTCTGCGTCAAGGATTTTTGATGTGTAAATTTTTGTGACACAAGCTCTTGCGATTTGATCGTGTGCGATTTAATCATCGGGTATGACGCCGGTTGAAATGATCTGTTTCGCGCTGTATTCCGCCAGCCATGCGATGCAGCGGACGTATGCGCCGTTGCTGGAAGCGGCGGGCCTGACCTATCCGCAATATCTGGTCTTGGTGGCCTTGTGGTCCGAAGACGGGCAAAGCGTCGGGCAGATTGGCCGGGCGTTGCAGTTGGAGTCTAATACTCTGACGCCGCTGTTGAAGCGGGTGGAAGGGCAGGGGTTGATCACGCGCACCCGAAGTCTGACCGATGAGCGGCAGGTGATTGTAGCGCTAACCGAGGCGGGGCGGGCGATGCAAGCGCGGGTGGCGCATCTGCCGGCGTGTATCGTGGAGTGTTCCGGCATGACCTTGGAGGCGCTGTTTGGCCTGCGCGATCAGGTGAACGCGCTGCGCGATGGGTTAGGTCAGCTGCGTTAGGGCCCAAGTCGCGGCATCTTGGATGGTTGGGTCAGGATCGGCGCTCAGTTTTGCCGCGACCGGGGCCAGTTCGGGGTGGCCAGAATTGCCGATCGCGTAGAGGACGTTCCTGACCATCCGGTCACGGCCGATGCGTTTGATCGGGGAGCCTGCAAAGCGTTGGCGAAAGGCCCGGTCGTCGAGGCTCGCCAGATCGGCCAGTTCGGGCAGGCCGACCTTGGGTTGGTAGCCGATCTCTTTTGCCGCCACAGCAAATTTGTTCCACGGGCAGACGGCGAGGCAATCGTCGCAGCCGTAGATGCGGTTTCCCATCAGCGGGCGGAGTGTGGGGTCGACCGGGCCTTTATGCTCGATGGTCAGGTAGGAAATGCAGCGGCGGGCGTCGAGTTGGTAAGGCGCGGGGAAGGCTTTGGTCGGGCAGATGTCAAGGCAGGCGGTGCAAGAACCGCAGTGCGAGGTTTCGGGGGCGTCCTTGGGCAGGTCCAGCGTGGTGAAAATGGCGCCGAGGAAGAACCAGTTGCCCAAGCTGCGCGACAGAAGGTTGGTATGTTTGCCTTGCCAGCCCAGGCCAGCCGCTTGGGCGAGGGGTTTTTCCATGACGGGGGCGGTGTCGACGAATACCTTTATCTGTCCGCCATGCTGATCCAGCAGCCAGCGGCCAAGGCGTTTCAGGCGGCGTTTGACCAGGTCGTGGTAGTCTTTGCCTTGGGCATAAGTGGAGACAAGGCCGCGGTCGGGGTGAGCCAGACCCTCCATCGGGTCGGTTTGCGGCGTGTAGACTTCGGCCAGCATGATGACCGAGCGGGCTTCGGGCCAGAGGGCGGCGGGATTGCTGCGCCAGTGTTCGCGGTCAGCCATCCATTGCATTTGTCCGTGGTATTCGGCGTCAAGAAAGGCGCGCAAGCGGG
>JAYTQA010000479.1:0-2512 GCA_043746955.1 bacterium
TACCATGTCCGATGGGCGCGTGCTGCATGTGGTGGAACATCTGTTGCCCGGCGGCGAACGGATCGAGGTGCATTCGGACATCACCGAGATGACCCTTGCCAAGCAGCGGCTGCGCAACCTCATTGATGGTGGCCGGATTTGCAGCTGGGAATGGAACATCGTGACCGGCGAACACATGGTCAACGAAAACTGGGCCGCAATGCTGGGCTACAGGCTGAAAGACCTGATGCCCATATCGTTCGACACCTGGCGTCTGCGCGTGCATCCCGACGATCTGGCCGCGACCGAGGCTTCGTTTGACCGGGCGATGCAGGACGCCACGGTCCACTTTCACTCCGAGTATCGGCTGCGCCACAAGGACGGTCACTGGATCTGGGTGCTTGACACGGGTAACACACTGCACCGGGGTCCGAAGGGTGATCCAGAGCTTATCGCCGGCGTGCAGATCGACATCACCGAACAAAAGGCCCGCGAAGCCGCCTTGACGGCGATGAAGGCCGATCTTGAACGCTCGATCGCCGAACGGGACCGGGTCGAACAGCGCTTGTTCGACATTGCCACCGTCTCGGACGGCTGGCTGTGGGAGATGGACCGGGACTGCCGCTACAGTCTGGTTCTGGATGGCGAGTTCTTTGACGATGGCGGCGTGCCGAAGGACGCCTTGCAGGGCAAGACGCAAGAAGACTGGCTGGCCGTGAACCCGGACATGGTGCCGGGGATCCCATGGGACACCATGCTTGCGGCGCTGCGCGCGCACGAACCCTTTCGCGATTTCATTTACCGGGCGCCCCAATCGACCGACGGCCTCGTGCGTTGGCGCCGGATGACCGGCAAGCCGAGTTTCGACGCAGCGGGACAGTTTCTGGGTTATCGCGGTGTCGGCTCGGATGTGACGGAACTCTATCAGGCGAAGGCGCGGGCCGAAGAGGCCAATCGCACCAAGTCGATGTTCCTTGCCACCATGAGCCACGAAATCCGCACCCCGCTGAATGGCGTGCTTGGCATGGCAGAGGTTCTGGACGCCTCGCTGGAGCATCCCGACCACAAGCGCATGATCGGCACGATCCGCCGCTCTGGCGGGGCGCTGTTGAACATCCTGAATGACATTCTGGACATGTCCAAGATTGAAGCCGGCAAGATGGAGTTGGAAGCGGTGCCGTTCAGCCCGGCTGACCTTGCCGAACGGGTACATGACCTGCATGCGCTGCACGCTGAAGAAAAGGGCCTGACGTTCGAGCTCCTGACCGGCCCCGAGGCCCAAATCACCCGGATCGGCGACCCGTACCGTGTGCAACAGGTGCTGCATAACCTGATCAGCAACGCCATCAAGTTCACCGATCGCGGTGCCGTGACGGCCAGATTCAGCGGGTGCGCCGGAAAACCTTTGGTCATCGAGGTGCGCGACACCGGCATTGGCATGACCCCTGAACAGACGCTGCGGCTGCATGACGAATTCAGCCAGGCTGACAGTTCGATCACCCGGCGTTTCGGCGGCACCGGACTGGGCATGGCCATCACCCGGTCCTTGGTCGCAAAGATGGGGGGCACGATCACCGTTGACTCCAGACTAGGGGAAGGCACCACGATCCAGGTGTCGCTGCCGCTGCCGACCAAAGCATCCAGGGCGGAAAAGGCGCCGGTCCTGACCGCCGGCCCCGGAGCGCTTGCAGGGCTGCGCCTGCTGGCCGCCGATGACAACCTGACCAACTGCGCGGTGCTGGAGATCATGCTGACCCGCCTTGGGGCCACGGTAACGATCGTGCACGACGGTGCGCAAGCGGTCGCGGCCTGGGCCCCCGGGCGGTTCGATGCCGTCTTGCTGGATATCGCAATGCCGGTGATGGATGGCCCGACAGCCCTGCGTGCGATCCGCGCGCAAGAGGCAGAGCAGGGCGCCGCGCCGGTTCCAATCCTTGCGATCACCGCCAATGTGATGGCGCATCAGGTCACGGAATACATGTCCTGGGGGTTTGATCGCTGCATTGGCAAACCGATAAGCTCTGCCGATCTGTCCGTGGTGATAGGGGGTCTGGTGGCCTCTGGTCCCGCGCAAAGGATAGGCTGAACCCGGCAGAGTGACGGGAAAATCGCCGAAGGACTGACGCCCGCGCCCCACCCTGCGGATTGGTGAGCGATCCGGGATCACCCATCTGGCAAACGATCATCCGCAGCACCACGGGGACACGGAACGTGTGGCAGTCGGCAGGTTGCAGTGCTACAACACGCATCCATATGAATTGGCAGGCAAGATAGGGTTATCATGCAACTGCACCGCTTTTGGCTTGTCGTTTCGATTTTGGTTGGACTTGGGTCTGCGCTTCCGGCAGTCGCGCAGTTGTTGCCCGGCACGGCCAGCACGACGACACCGGCCGGGACCTCCGGCGTGTCGGGTGTCTTGTCGGATGTGCTGAAAGAGGCGGGCAAGGCCGGTGCTACGGTGATTGTCGTTGACTCGTCGGGCCAGACCGCGGCCACCAACGCCGGCACGGGCAGTGCGGCGGCCCCAACCGAA
>JAYTQA010000480.1:0-16856 GCA_043746955.1 bacterium
TCAGGTATTTGTTCAACCCGTCCGAGCACAGCAAAAAGCGGTCGCCCGACAGTGCGTCGCCCCGGATCTTGTCAAGCTCCAGCTCCCCCCCCACCCCGACCGCGCGGGTGATGGCATTGGCCTGGGGATGCTTGCCCGCCTCGTCCCAGGTCAACTGGCCGGATTCCACCAGCGCTGCGACCAGCGAATGATCGGTGGTCAGCAAATCAATCTTGCCGTCGCGCAGTCGGTACAACCGGCTATCACCGGCCCATAACGCGCCGAAATGACCATCGGCCAGCACCAGTGCCACCACCGTAGCCCCCATGACCGCACCGCGCCGCGCCGCCTCATCCCCGATCATCGCATGCGCGTCTTGCAGGGCGCGGCGGATCGCGCCCAGCTTTTCGGTCGCGGGCATTTCGGGCAGCATCGCTACGGCATCGACCACCACTTGGCTGGCGTAATCGCCGCCCTCGTGGCCGCCCATGCCATCAGACACCACCCAAATCTGCTGATCGGCCATGACGAGGATGGAATCCTCATTGTGTTCCCGGACCCGGCCCACATGGGTGCGTGCATTGAAACGGATGGTCCCTGCATTCATCGTCCGGCTCCGGGTTGGGAGGGGTCACCAAGGTCAAACAGAAAATGCGCCACGTCGGGCTGCGGCAGCCCCGTGGTCAGGATCAGCCGCGCGGCGCCGTCAATTTGCGCGGCCCAGGCACAAGCCCGATGCATTTCGCCCCCCGCCAGATCAAGCGCGAGGTCGGCGCAAAACGCGTCCGGTGCCGTGTTCGACAGCATCAGAGCAGAGCCAAAGGTGCCAATATTGCTAGGGCCAACCATCGGGCGCAGGGCAAGGGCTGCCAGCCGGGTCTGCAAAGCCTCGCGCGTCATGGCATCGTCCAGACAGTCCAGCGCCAGCCGCTCCAGCGCCTCCAGCACCGGGGCCTGCCAGATCAGGTTGCGCAACGGGGCCTGTTCATTGCTGCCAGTTTGGATGAACAACGCCAGCGGATACTGCCGCCCGACCCGGTCAACCGAAGGCATCAGCACACCCAACAGCCCCTGCCCGCCCGCAACCGCTGGGGCGAGCGCAAAACGCCAGATCGGGGCCGACATATAGCACCCGGCAAACCGCGCACCCAAAGTGGCCCGCGCTGTCACCAGCATCTGCTGCACCCAGATGTCCCATGGCGTGACGACTTCCGCAGCCGCCGCGACGCGGAAAAAGTCGCCAAGGGCCGGCATCTTCCCGAAGGCTCCAAACTCTGCCATCAGCGCCCTCCCCTCACCTTCGCATGCCATTCAGAACGATGTCGGGCATGCGAAGGTCTTCATCGCGGGCAGGGCAAAGGCGTTGATGACCGACCCTGTCTGCATCTCGAATATCGCAATCCGGCCGCCGACGTTGAAGATAATCCGGCGGCGGTCGGGCGCGTTGGTGGACCGCACCTCGGCGCTGTCGAGCAAGCGGAACCAGCCCCACGGGCCGTCCTTGCGCAGCCCGCTTTCGGCTCCGGTTGCCGCCGGTTCAAAGACGATTTGCGCCGTGCCGACCGCCCCCGGCCAGGTGATCGCTTGGGGTGGCGGCTGACCCGCGTTTTGCGCGAAGTTAACCTGCTGCCCGTCGATCACCAGTTGCACTTTGGTCGCATTGGGGTCCAGCGCCACGGGTGTGATCTGGAACGGCACGGCGGGCACGGCTCCGGCGGCAAAGAACGCCGCCTTGATTTCGGTCGCGGCCTGCAACTGCGCCAGAACGGCGGGGGGAATCCCCAGATCCGCCCCGTTGATCTGCTTCCAGGTCCACGGCTTCTTGCTGGTGTCGATCATGTCTTTCAAGTTGGTGGTCATAAAGCCGTCAATCAGCCCGCCCGGACCGAACAGTTTGGTGAAATCGGCCAGCCCCATATCCGCCGCCGCACTTTTGCTGAACGGATAGGATTTCGCCGTGGCTTGCTGGCAGAAGGGCAGGACATTGGCCGTCCACTGCTGATTGAGTGCCGCGCGCGTGCCCGTAGCTGTAATCCCCGCGCCGCCCGTGGTGATCTGGCTGGCCCAACGTGCCAGCGGCCCCTGCACTTGTGCCGCCGCCTGCTGCAACGCCGCCAGCGAATCCGCCCCGGCATTTGGGTTAGCACTGGCACCGCGGAAAGCGATTTTGTTCAGATCCTGATAGACTTGGGTGAGCGAGGCCATCAGATTGTCCAACTGCGACGGCTGCTTGTCAGGCCGCAAAACCAACGCGTGCAGCCAGGCAAACCGCTCCTCGACATAAGCACCCGGCGGCTTGGGCGGTGGCTCACCTGCCGCCTCCGCAGCCGATTTCAACGCGGCGAGCAGCATCCGCCCGCGCACCGAAACCGTGCCCTCCAGAATATCCGCGCCGACGGTGTTGCCGGATTCGGTCGCAAGCGTCTTGCTGTCAATCGGCACGGCGGACTTCACCACCGTCAACTGGGTCTCTTTGTCCACCGAATTCAGGATGTTCACGATGGGCGAAGTTGGGCCGGACAGGATATTGGTCACTTCGACCGCTTGTTTCAGGCTCGAAAGCGGCACCACGTCAATATCGCCCAGAAGCCCATCATAGCGGGCAATGTAGTCGTTATAGTACAGGTCCAGCACGTCACGGGTGATGGCGGCCAGCGCTGTCGGGGACTGGTCGGTTTTCACCTTGGGGCCCAGAACCCAGGAGTCCTTCTGGATATTTTGCGTCACGCCAAGGGCTTGATCCTTGAAGACTTTGTTGAAGCCGTCATAGGTGAAAATCCCCTCAATCGCGGCGTTCAGCGGCTTGCCAGAGGTGCGGGTGAAGGCCTTATCGAGGTTCGGCCCGCCAATATCGGTCAGCCGGAAGCTGGGCAAGGCGTCTGCCTCTGCCGAATGGATGATGCCGTTGTAAACCCGTTGAGCGACCGGCATTTGCGCGAGGATGCCCTGCACCTGATCGACCAGCGGGCCGTTCAACTCCACTGTTTGCATCGGCTGGCTGATCAGCGCGTTCAGGTGAAACAAAAGGTCAGCCCGCAGCGCCTTGTTTTCATCGCCAGAGTATTGCAACTGCCAGTCGGCACCAAGGAAAGTCCGCACTTCATCGGCGTTCATCGGGCCTTGCAAACCGAGCATCAGATAGACTTTCAGCGTGTCATACAGCAGTTCCGGACTGTTGATGTTGCTTTGCATCGACTGTTCAAGACGCAGCAGCAGACGCGGCAAAAAGATCGTGTTCAAGGCCGCGCGGTAGCTTTGCCCGGTTTGATTGGCCAGCCCACCGCCCTGATAGAGCCCCCAGGTCAACTTGTATTCCGGCGAGAACGGGCTTGCGACTGCAGCGTCAACCGAAGGCGGGATCGGATTCACGGGCATGGTGCGCAGGATGTTCAGCGCGGCCACGGTGACCGAGGCGTCACTGTCGGCAATCGGGTTGCCGGGCACTTGGGCGGCGGCGGCCTGATAATCGGTGACCGACTTTTCGACCCCCGCCATCAGGTCCAGATTGCCGGAATAGCTGCGGCCCCACAGCAAGCCCATGACGACGGCGACTACTGCCGTCAGCGCCATTGCGCCGCGTTTCATCCAGCGATAGCGGCGTTCGACCTTATCGTCGGCGGAAACCAGACCGGCCTCAGGGAACAAAACCTCGGTGAACAGGCGTGTCAGGAAAAAGCTGCGACCGGTGCCGCGCCCGGTGCCCAAAGCCTGACGGCCAATGCCAAAGGTCCGCGCCATGGCCATCATCAGACGATCAATCGGCGTGCCTTCCTGGGTTCCGCTGGTGAAATAGACTCCGCGCAGCATCTGGCGGTCATCATAGCGGTTTTCGGTGAATACCTCGGTCAGGAACGCCAGCGCCACGCCGCGCACTGACGCCAGTTGCACCGGGAACCCCGCAATCAGGCTGCGCCGCTGATGGTCAGTTTCGGACTGCATCCGGTCCAGAAGCTGCGCATTCAGCTGCGTGATCAGCGCCGAAAACTCAGGATCAAAGGCGGCGATGGGCGAGGCTTCCGACTTGCCCTTGGGCAGCGGCAGGCTAAAGCCCCAGACCTGTTCGCGTTCTTCCTTGCCGAGGTTGTCGAAATACTCGGTGAAGCCCGCGATCATGTCGGCCTTGGTGAACAGCACATAAATCGGGAAGCGCACCCCCAGCTTTTCGCGCAGTTCCGCCAAGCGGCGCTTCACCGCGCGGGCATGAGCCTTTTGCGTCACCTCATCCTGCAACGACAGGTCGGACAGCGAAATCGCAATCATCGCCCCGTTGATCGGCTGCCGAATGCGGTGCTTTTTCAACAGATTGAGAAAGCCGAGCCAAGCCGCATTATCCGCATCGGCATCGCTTTCCTGCGTCGTATAGCGCCCCGCGGTGTCGATCAGTACCGCGTCGTCGGTGAACCACCAATCGCAGTTGCGGGTGCCGCCGACCCCGCCAATCGCCTCGCGGCCAAACTCATCCGCCAAAGGGAACTGTAACCCAGAGTTCACGATGGCCGTGGTTTTGCCCGCGCCGGGCGGCCCGATCATCACATACCACGGCAGTTCGTACAGGCTGCGCCGCCCGCCTTTGGATTTCTTCAGCTTGCCAATCGCGCGGCGCATCTTGTCGCGCAACTCGGTCAGTTCTTCACTCACCACCTCATTTTCGGGGGTCTTTTCATCCACCCCTTTGACGATATCCTCCTCGACCGCCTTCTCATCATGCCGCCGCACGATCCAGACGATCAGCAGCGTCACGAGGCAGATCACCCACAGCACCAGGATGAACATCCACCGGCCAAACGGCGCGTCAAACGGGCGGAAAGCGTCGGTGCCGATGAAGGGCGAAAAGAACCAGACGCAAATCGACAGAATTAGCGTCACCATCGGCAGGATGAACCAGATCGAGATCAGAAAGCGGCCCAAAGCGCGGAGGAATTTCATGTCAGTTGCCCCCATCGCCCTTCACCACCAGGATTTCGATCCGGCGGTTGGCAGCGCGGCCCTCTTTGGTTTTGTTGTCGGCGATCGGGTCTTTTTCGCCATGCCCTTCGGCGATGATCCGCGACGGGTCACCCACCATCGGGGCGATCATCTTCATCACCGCGTTGGCGCGGGCCTGCGAAAGTTCGTCGTTGCTCTTGAAGCGGCCAGCGCCGAGGGGCGAACTGTCGGAGTAACCGGCCACGACGATATGGCCCTTTTCGTTCTTCAAAGCCTCACCCACGCGGCCGACGATGGTCAGGTACTCCTTGCTCAACTGGTCAGAGCCAGAGGCGAACATGGCCTTACCCTGCAGGCGCACATCGACCGTGTTGCCCTGGGTCAGGATAGTAACGACACCTTGCTTGATTTCGGGGGCAAGGAACGAAGAAAGCTGTGCCAGCTTGTCCAGGTCTTGCTTTGGCGGTGGCGGCGGCGGTGGTGGTGGCGCGCGACGCAACAAAGTGGCCGCAACGCCGCTATCAAGGCCCGAGATTTCCGCCAGAACCGCATTGCTGCGCTGGTTAAGCAGATAGGTGAAACCGGCGAAGGTCAGCGCGAGTATCGCCGCAGTCGCCCCAATCGCGATCCAGACCGGCTTCCATGCCGACAGCGCCTTATAGGGCCGCAGCACACCTTTCCAGCGCGGTGACAGGTCACGTTCAAACTCGCCCCGCTGCCCGCGAATGATCCGGGCAAGCGAGTTTCTGATCTGCAAATGCCGGTCCTGCCCGCCGGCTTCCACCCGCAGGCGGCCTTCGAAGCCAAGCGACAGGCACATATAGAGAAATTCCAACAGGTCGATGTTGGTGCCGGGGTCTTGTTCCAGCCGGGCCAGCAGGTCAAAAAAGCGATCACCACCAACGGTTTCGCGGTGGAAGGTGCCGACCATCGACTGCATCGCCCAAGAGCTCTGCTCGCCCCACGGTGTGTTCAGCACCACATCATCCAGCGTGGCGCACAAAGCGTAGCGCGCGACCTTGACTTTCTGGGCATCCTCACCCGCCTTCAACGTGGCATTCTCGAACGATCGCACTTCGGCCATTACCGACTGGCGCAGTTTCTCCGGGTCCATATGCTGGGCACGGTTGCGGATGCGGCTGACGAGCGACAACAGTGGGGTCGCAATGGCGACCAGTTGGTTCACGCCGGTCATCGCAACCGCATTCGCTTCAGGTGCGCCCCGTTGTGCCGAAGCGGGCACGCCCAAGGCCTGCGAAGCCTCCGCTTGCGGGGCTTGCGTGCCATAAGTCTGCGTACCGCCACCTTGCCCGCCACCGCCATAGCTCTGCCCTGCGGGCGCAGCCGGACGCTTGCCGCCCGGATTGGGCCGGATCACCGTGCGCTCGTTGTCATCCGGCTCGGCAAAGGGGTCGTTATTGGCCATCTCATCCTCGCTTCCGCCTCAGCTTTGGCGGATCGCCCATAGCTCCATCGACAGGCCCGGATATTCGCCGGAAACATGCACCGCGATCCCGCCCGAGGTGGTCATCTTGGCCCAATAGGGGCTGGCCTCCTCAAGCTGGAAGTAGACCACCCCGGTATGATAGGGGATTTGCCGTGGCGCGACCGGCAGCGGCCGCAGGCCAATCCCTGGTAGCGCCGAATTGACCAGTGGCCGGATTTCCTCGACCGGGCCGATCTTGACCTGCCCGGCGAAATGCCGCCGCACGTTTTCATCCGGAACGTCGGCCTTGACCGCCAGCACGAAGCCCGCGGTCGAAAGCAGTTTGCGGTCGGCGATCAGACCAACCGAGATGCCAAACTTGCGCGGTTCCAGCGGGATCGACACCGCTGATTGTTCCAGCACCGAGGACAGGTATTGGCGAAGCACGCGGATCAACGGCGAAAACGTCCGGGTCAGATCGTCGTGGCGGTACGCCGGAATCTCCGGCGCGCGTTTGTCAGTGGCAATAAAGGTGGCAAGTTCACCGGCGAGCTTCACCGCTTCGGCAAAAAGATCCGCCGGGTGGACGTTTTCGATGGTGCCCATGTGCCTGATCAGCGGCAAGACGCGGTTGCAGACCATCAGCAACAGAAAATCCTGAATCTCGGCCACGCCGCGCGTCGCCCCGCCATCGGACAGCCGCCCTGCGAGTGCGGTGGCGCGGTGGTTCAGCAAGCCTTCCAACTCACGCAGAAACGATGCCAGCGGGAACGCAGCGCGTACATCAAGGCAGGACGGTATAAAGGCGGTGTCCAGCACAACCTCCCGATCCGGCCGCACTTCAATAATCCGGGCAATCGGGATCGCCAACTTGTCGGCCAGATCGTCGACCGCCAAAGCAAATTGCAACCGCATCTTGCCGACGCCCAAAGTTACCGCCTTGCGGTCAAGGCTCATCGTATCCGTCACCTCAACCTCGGACGGCCGCAACCGGCTGGCGGATTGCTCCGCCCCGGTCAAGTCAACTTCTTGCGCGCCCTGCCGCCGCTGCGGCACGGTCAACATCACCACGCAATCCTTGATGTTGGGCGGGACTTCCAAGGCGGGCGGATGCTCCTCTGCCTGCGGCACCCGGAACACCGCGCCATCCTGCGTCAGCCCCGACACGGTCTTCAACGCTATCTGGCCAACCTTCAGTGCTGCATCATCAATCTCCAGCGTGGAGACCCCCCAGGCATAGGGCGTCATGCGCCGCGCAAGGCCCGCGATCAGCGCCTCGGTATACCGGTCGGCCTGCTGGAAGTGGTGAGGCTGCAAAAACAGCCCCTCGGTCCACAATACCTTGCTGTCCCAGGACAATGGCGTCTCCTTTATTCCCGCAGTCGTATTCCCGCAGTCGTATTCCCGCAGTCGTATTCCAGCAGTCTTAGCCTTGGGTCTTGGCTTCTTTCAACCGGGCCAGTTGCGCGCGATAGGCCTGAGCGAATTCCTTGGCGAACAGTTCGTGAAAGTCGCCTTCGGCCTGATCGCTGATTTCGGCATACATCGCTTCGTAGGTTTCCCAATACTGCGCCTTGCGGTTCTTGAGGAACCCGCCAAACCCGCCCTTGGCCTCGATTTTCGCGGTCAGAAGGGCGGGGCTCAGCTTGGAAAGCACGCCTTTCAGCGCCGCCTCCATCCCGGTCACCATGGCGATTTCATGGGCACGAATATCTTCCAGCGCCTGCAAAGCCGCAGCCTCGGCGGGCAGATAGCCGCGCGCGGTGGGCTTGACCATCGCCTCAATCGCCTGCTCCGGCGTAACTGAGAATTTGAGGGGGTTGTTGCCGCCGACATTGACCATGGTTTGTTCAATGCGGAATTCCGATTTGATCGAGGTTCGGGTCATGAGAATTTCGCGCAGGCCCGTGATCATCGACTTCAGCGTACGGCCCAACCGAGCCATCGTTTCGGGCAGTTCGGCGTCACTGATCCGCACATCTTCCGCGCCCACGGCGGCCAAGAAAGCGCGCGCGGCGTCAGTGTTGGCGACGCTGCCAGCCGGATGCGGCGGTGCAGCAACCAGCGGAAGGGCCACGGGCGGTGTCAGATCAGGCGGGGCCGGAACCTCCGCTACAATCGCCGACGCGACCGGGGCAGCAATGCTCCGCGTCGGCCGGTTTGGGTCGGTCGCAAACGGGTCAAACGGGGCCGCAGCTGCGGGTTTGGGCGCATCTGCCGCCAAGTTGGCGAAGATGTTGTCGGCAACCGGGGGCACAGCGGCAGGCGAGGCTGCCTCGATTGCGCCAAAAATGGCATCCTCCGGGATTGTCGAGGGGCTGGGCGCGGGCGCGTGGCTGAAGATATCCGCATCCTTGGCCATCGGCATTTGCGCCACCGGGCCAGGCATCGGGGCAAGCAGATCATCCCAGTCGTCCGGAATGATCGAATTAGCCCCAGCCTGGTGGGCAGGCACGAAGCTGTCGGTGATCGAGGCCGAATGGTCGCGCATCGCAGGGCCTGCGGGCATCTCGGGGGCTGGTCCCAGCAAGGGGCCATCGTCGCCCAAAGGCGGCAGCAGATCGACCGGGTCTTCGCCTCGCCTGCGAAATTGCGCCGGCCCGGTGGGCTTGCTGGACCCGAGCAGACTGTCCAGAAAATCCCCGCCAGGTGCCGCATCATCCAGCAGCTTGTAGGGGTCAGGTGCGGCCTTCGCATTGCCAAACGACGCGCGTTCATCGGGCAAAGGCGCCAGAGGTTCAGAGTAACTCGCAGCTGAACTGATTTGCACCACCAGTTCGTATGGCCCCATGATCAGCACATCGCCGTCATTGATCGGCGTCGCAGTGCGCCCCAGGGGAATCTTGCCATAGTTCAGAAAGGTGCCATTGGTCGAAAAATCCACCACGACCACATTGCCGTTGTGATTTTCCACCACGCAGTGGGTCTTGGAAATTTGGCGGTCGGGGTCGGGCAGCACCAGGTCATTTTCCGGGCCGCGTCCTATGGTCAGGCTGGGGCCGCGCATGATGATCGGACGGCCATCGCCCGGCACCGCTCCCGAAGACTGAAATCGCAACGTTACCGCCATTATCTCCTCATCACCCGATCAACACCGTCGGCGCGCCCAACACGATGGCACCGCCATGCGCCGTGGAGTCCCCCATCCGTGCTGCAGGCATACCGCCGACCAGAACCGTGGTCGACCCCATGGCGATCACGTCGGGCGGACCGACACAGACGCACATGTTACCGACCTGCGCCTGCGGTTGCCCGACGGTCAACACCGTGAAACAGCCAAGAACAATCGGCCCGCCGACATGCGGCACCAACACTGTGAGCAATGGGCAGACATGCAGGTCACCCAGACGAGCGGCCGGCGGCATGGTCAGGCTCCTTCCGTGGTTGTGGCCTTAGTCTTGGCACTGGCCTCGATCCGGCCCGAACCGCCGCGCGCAATGTCCAGTGCGCGGGCAATCATCAGGCCTGCCGCCTCGTCCAGCAGCTTGCCCGACCGCGCAATCGCCACGATGTTCATCGCAAACACTGACACTTCCGACCCGCCCGGCGGGGCCGGATGCTGGGCCAGATCGCCTGGGCCGAGCGTGCCATCGTGAAACTGCACCGCCATCGCGCAATATTTGGTCTCGTCCTTCATACTGGCATGTTGGGCTGCGTGATGCGCTATGGCTCGGTTTTCTTCGGTGGGCTTGAACACCCAGGCTTCGGCGGCAGCCAGGGGTGGCGGCACCTTGGCGCCCGGTAGCAGAATGTCACGCGCGGCAAGGCAAGACCACCAGACCCGCTCGCGCGCGGGCAGCGCCACCGACAGCAGCCGCATGATATCCACCCAAGCCCCGCGTTGGTCCAGTTCGCGCAGCACCACATCCACCGAAGCCGAGGCCGGTGCCGACACATCGCTTTCCAACTGCGCATTGGCGTTGGCCAACAGCCGCGCGGCAGGCTGCTTGATCAGCTTGGAAAGGTCGGAATAGCGGTCCGTCATCGTTCCATTCCCTTAGTTGATCATGGTGATGCCGCCCTTGAGCGTCAGCATCGCATCGCCTTTGACTTGGGTCATCACCGATTTGATTTCCGCCATCACCTGAGCTTCGACCTTGACCAACATGCCGGTGATCGTCACCCCGGTCTGGTCGATCTTGATCGAGTTTTGCCCGACCTTCAGTTCAATCGACTGCATCGCCTCGATCTCGATCTTGCCAAGTGTGGCCTTGACCGTGATGTTGCCCATCTTGACCTGTGTTTCCTGATTGCCCATCGACACTTCGGTGGTCATGTTGCCCAGTGCGACCTTTTCGGTCAGGTTGCCGGACTTGATCTCAAGCCCGGTATCACCGGTGATCGTGTGGGTGGATTTGCCTTCAATCGTCGTCGTCTCATCGGTCTTGATGCTGGTCACCCGGCTGCCTTTTTCGACCGTCAGCTTGACATCGCCGGTCTTGATCGTCTCGGTCCGGTTCTTGTAAATGGTCTGGGTCAGGCTGCCTTCGTCCTTTTTCTCCATCCCGATGGTGATTTCGGCGTTGTTCTTGATCAGCTGTTTGTAATTGCCCTCGGACTGGAAAAAGATGTTTTCAGAACCCTTGGTGTCGTCAAACGTCAATTCGTGAAACCCGCCGCCGCCCTTGGTGGAGTTGGTTCGCAGCCCCAATTTGTTCATGTCACTGGGCAAAGTGTACGGCGGTTTGTTGACCCCGTTATAGACCATGCCGGTGCAAATCGGGCGGTCGATGTTGCCACGTTCAAACTGGATGATCACCTCCATCCCGATGCGCGGCACTGCAAGAAAGCCCCACTCCTTGCCAGTCCACGGCATCACAGCGCGCACCCAGCAAGACGAGGTATCGTCTTGTTGCCCCAGCCGGTCCCAGGGGAACATCACTTTGATCCGGCCATATTCATCGGTGTGAATCTCGTCGCCCGACGGGCCGGTCACGATGGCTGTCAGCAGGCTGGGCACCTCTGGCCAATCGATGGTTTTCAGCGGCTTGAACGGCGTGCTGCTCGGCATCGCCTCAAACTCGGTCTCGAACAGCGCCATCTGTTCGGGATAGGCGATGCGTTCGGCGTTGCGGTTGACGCGTTGCAATTCGGTGCCTTCGGCCCCATCGTCGAACCGCAGGTAATGGGTGGCCGCCACCACCAGATAACTGCCCTCTGCTGTGGCCCGGTCGGCGTGCTTGAGGTTGAATTTCGCCCCGGTCAACACTTTGGCGTTGTTGCACAGGCCGGTCGCGCGGGCATATTCGGCGGCATGGGCATCGGCCACATGGCGGGCATAAAAATTCTCGCCATCGTCGGCGGTTTTGTAATGACCTGCAGATTGATACCGCTCCACGCTTTTGTAATTGTGATCGCCCGAGGTCACGGTCGATGTCGCCAGCAACTTGGCATTGGGCAAAGTGAAATCGTAATCCCACAGGGAAACCTTGCCCGACACGACCTTGCCCGCTTCGGACCATTCATAAATCGTATCCGCATCGGCGCGCACCGAGGCAGAGATGTTGGCCACGGTAAAAGTGATATCCCCCTTGTCGTCATGGGCGGTGACCGCATCGGCCAGAACCAGTGTCTCAACCTCGCCCGAATGGTCAAGGAAGTAATAGATGCCATCCTCCTGCATCAGGCGGCTGACAAAGTCGAAATTGGTCTCGCCATATTGCACACAATAGTCGCGCGCCTTGTAGCCGGGCGTCAGCTTGTCTCTCAATTCTGTAAAGCCCAGATCATTGAACACTGCCTTGATGATCTCTGGGGTGGTCTTGCCCTGAAACACCCGGTTGTCCTCGCCAATCGTGGTCATCCACAGCCATGGCCGCAGTTCGGCCGCATACACATCGCCGCCCGCCATCAGGCCCAAATCCTCGACCGAAACCACGATGCCAGAGAACTTGAAGCCCTGCAGAGTATTGATGGTGATGCGTTTGCCCAGAATATCTTTGGGATTAAAGCCGGTATTGGTCGACACAAACTCCATCCGCGCGGCAGAGATCGTCGAAAGCCGTTCGGTCACGCGCGCACCAATGCAGAGCAGGTCCGCAGCGCCATCCCCGCTAAGGGTGATGAAGAGGTTATCCTTCTGTCGAATGACGGCTATCTCGTTCACAACGACCGGCATATTCTCAACCTCCGTTCAGGCCCGCACTCCGGTTTTCCCACGCCACGTCAACCGACCTGCACCACTGTCCTACACCTTTACGCCCACCACCCAACGGCTTTTGTCATAAGCCGCCCAAATGCCACCAAGCCTACAACAGTCGAGCCTGATCACAGACTGGCCAACAGCGCCGCCAGGTCGGCATCCATTGCATCCGCGTCTTCCACGACTTCTTCTTCAGGCGAGTCTTTCGCCGTGTCGTCGCCCGACGATCCAAAGTCAGCGCCAAAGCCTGCGAGCAGCGCATCCAGATCGGCGTCGCCAGAATCGGCCGAAGCGGAGCCGTCATTGGCAGCGTCATCCTCTGTCGCCGGTTCCTCTGCGGGTTTGGCTGGCGGTACATCGGTCCAAAACCCAAGAATAATGCCGCCATTCAACGCCTGAAACGACCCCAAGCGCACCTCATCCCGCCCTTTGACGGAAATCACCGGCATGTAACCCCGCCCGATGGTGGCTTGGGTCTTGACTTGGGTCAGGTTGCGTTCGGTGCAGGGCAAGGCCACCTGATCGCCGTAACGGTCCTTGACATAATGATAAGGCATCCCGCCCAACGACATGACCGACCCGAGGCCCAACGTCGGCCCGTTCTTGCGGAAACTGCGGGCCAAAAGGATGGTGACCAAAGCCACCGGGTTGGCCCAAAGCATGCCCGACAGCCCCTCAGCCTCGGTAAACTCTTCAAAATCAAACTCATAGATCGGGTCAGATTTCGCGCCATAAGGCCTGCGCAGCAAAAACCGGGGCGAGACGAGGCCGACATAGCCCGCCTCGGGCATGGCACGCAGCGCATCCCAGCTATCTGCCACCAGCGGATGCCGGTCCTGCGGCGCGGTTTCCAAGAATGTCGGCGTGATCGCGGCAAAGAATGGTGCCCGGACATGGGCGGCAACTTTGGCAATCCGGCCGATCAGTTCGGCATGGGTCGGAGTTTCCTCAAAGGTATAAAGCCCGCAAACCGCGCTGAACGGCCCGCGCCCGTCTGGCGTGCTTTCCACCAAAAGCTGGCAAAAGCCCGATTCCGCCAAATCTTCCTGCGCCGCCAGATCCGCCGCGAGTTCCTCGGCTGAAATGTCATAGAGGACAATATCCAGCTTCTGGTCGGTCTCCACACTGCGGGTGATCAGGTCGAGCATGCGCCACTGGGCTTCAACCGATTGGAATTCCGGGTGGTGCAGCACCAGCCGCATCGCAGCCGCCAAGGATTGCTCGACCGCCTCCTGCATCGCGGCGGCATTCGGGTCGGGCAAGGCCTGCACGTAAGGCCCGACGACCCGCTGCAACAGGTCTTCAGCAGGCGAGGCTTTGGCTTTGGCGCGCGCCTTGCCACCGACCAGCTTGGCGAAATCTGAAAGCTTGATGTCGGACGGCACCGAATTGCCCGCCGATTTGCGGGCGGGCGGACTGACCTTGCGGCCAAACTCCTTGCCCCATTCGCGCAACTCGGTCACCGCCCCCTTGGCAGTCGACCCGGTTGCCAGCCGCCGTTTCAAAGCGACCAGCTCTTCAAACATCGCTATCTTGCCGAACAACTCATCGGGATGCAGATCGTCGACCGAGGCTACCGAAACCTCGATCCCCGCGCCCTTCTTGCCAATTGGCAGGATCAGGTCGGCGGCAAAGCCCTTGATCACCTTCTCCAGCGTGTCAACATCCAGCTTGATCGGCCGGCGTGCGGCAAGGTCTGACCCGATCTCCACCGCGCCCCGCGCCGCCCGTCCGGAAAAATCGCCGATGAGCGCAATCCGAAACCGGGTCGGTTTGGCGGCGTTAAGTGCCGCATTTCCCATCGTGCCAAACGACAATTCAATCCCTGCCTGCGTGCCCATAGTACCTGACCTTTGCTTTCAGACCCGATAGCCGCACCGCCGCGCGAACATCCTTGATATGCCGATCAGACAAACGCCTCGATCAGGTTTTTGACCTCCATTGCGGCGTCCAGCAGCGTCTTGCCCTCGGACAGGATCGTTGCAATATCGAATTCCTTGATCTTTTGCAGTGCGGTGCGGTCGTCGATGGTCAGACCGTTGCCTTTCATCAAATCCTGCATCTCATCGAGGTATTTCTCACGCTCTTCCAGCTTCTTGGCCATCGCAGTGACCTGAATCTTGACCTGCATCGCCTTGGCCCCGATCTTGACGCCGTCTTTTAGCGTGGTCGCAGCCTTCATCGCATTGATCAGCTTGTCGGCATCCGTTGAAAGCGAGTCGACCTTCTTGCGTGTCTTGACGATGTGGTTGCGATAGGCCGTCCGCGCCTTTTCGACGTCAGCCATCTGCGATTTGATCGCCTTGACAGTGAAATCCATCACTTCGACCAGAACCGCCTTGGCATCGCGGCCCTTCAGCGCCTCAGCCCCGGCCTTCTGCACCCGCCCGACGATCTCTTTCAGCGCCTCCACGGGTTTGGAGATGCTCAGGCCCGACGTATCCACCATCTGCCTTGCAGCCGCTTGCATGATGGTGTTGCCGCGCAGGTCGATGAAGGCCTTGATCGCTTCATCCAGTTCCTTGCGCAGCTTTACCTCGCCCTTGTTGTAGTCATAGATTTCCTGGCCGACTTCGTAGCAGGTCTTGGCGATGCTGTAATAAGCGTGAACGTCGGCCCCATGCGAGGCGACCAAGGTCGTCAGGTTGGTCGTGACGCTGACCACCCCCACCGCAATCTTGAAGCCCAGCTTGACTTGCGCTTCCTTGAGGTTCTTGTCGCCCTGAATTTCCTTCTTCAGCCGCTCATCCACCGCCTTCAGGGCCGCACCTTCGGCCGAATCCAACCCGTTTTTGACCGACGCGTTGACACCTTGGATCAGCTTCTCCGCAGCCTCGATCTGTTTGGTATCGCCCGAGTCGATCATGCCCTGGATTTTGGTTTCCAGCCGGGCGACTTCACTGCCAATCGTCTTTTCATAGCCGTCCAGCGCTTCGCGGGCCGCCTTTTCCAGCCGTTCCATCGCGGCGGAAGGAACCTCCGAGGCGGACAGAAGCCCCTTGGTCGTCACATCAATCTGGATATCCACCCGCGTCGGGTCGATCTTCAGATATTTCGTGACCGGCTTGTAACGGACCAGATCGACAACGTAGAATTTCCGGGTGGTTACTTTCGTCTTTGCCACGGTTTTCCCCTTGTTCTTGCGTGTTTCGCCAAACTTTCAGTCAAAGCTGTAGACAAAGCCGCCATCCTTCACGTCAATCGCCACGCGGTTGACCTCTGCCCCGGCGATCATCCGGCGCAGGAATTCACCCGAAATATCCGGCAGCATGGTGTTGGTCACAATTGCGTCGATCATGCGACCGCCCGATTCCAGCTCCTGGCAGCGGCTGACAATCAGGTCGACCACCGCATCGGTATATTCGAACGGCACCCCATGCGAGGTGACGACGCGCTTCTTGATCCGGTCGAGTTGCAGCCGGGTGATCTTGGCCACCATGTCCGGTGACAGCGGGAAATAGGGGATCACCACCAACCGGCCCAGCAGCGCCGGCGGGAAGATTTTCAAGAGCGGCTCGCGCAACGCTTTGGCAATCGCCTCCGGTTCCGGGATCAGATCGGGGTCGGCGCACAGGTCCATGATCATCTCTGACCCGGCATTGGTGGTAAGCAGGATCATCGTGTTGCGGAAGTCGATGCTGCGCCCCTCGCCATCCTCCATCGCGCCCTTGTCGAACACCTGAAAGAAGATTTCATGGACATCGGGGTGGGCTTTTTCGACCTCGTCCAGCAAGACGATCGAGTAGGGCTTACGCCGGACCGCTTCGGTCAAAACCCCACCCTCACCATAGCCGACATAGCCGGGCGGCGCACCTTTGAGGCTGCTGACGGTATGCGCTTCCTGAAATTCGCTCATGTTGATGGTGATGACGTTCTGTTCGCCACCATACATCACCTCGGCCAGCGCCAGCGCGGTTTCCGTCTTACCGACACCCGATGTCCCGGCCAGCATGAACACGCCAATCGGTTTGGAGGGGTTGTCGAGGCCCGCACGGCTGGTTTGAATCCGCTTGGCGATCATCTCCATCGCGTGATCCTGCCCGATGACCCGCCTGGACAGCAAGGCTGCCAAATCGATCACCGTCTGCAATTCATCCTTCAACATCCGGCCCACCGGGATGCCCGTCCAGTCGCCGATCACCGACCCCACCGCCATCGCGTCGACGATCGGCAAGATCAGCGGGTGCTCGCCCTGCAAGGCTGTGAGTTCGGCATTCCTGGCGCGCAGTTCCGTGGTCAATGCGGCACGTTGTTCGTCAGTCAGCGGTGAATTGCCCTCAGGTGCCGCAGCTTCTGACCCGGTTGCACCAGCAGGTTTCGGATCGACCGCAGCCCCCCCTTCGCGCAGCTTGGCGCGCAAGTCGAGGATGGTTTCCACGATCT